>JABDJQ010000781.1 GCA_013002425.1 Gemmatimonadota bacterium | reverse complement strand
ATCCCACGGGACGGCTCGGCATCGCTTACCCGTTCCTCTTCCCGAGTCTCAAAGGGCGGCTCAATGCGGCGTTTCAGATCGACGGCCGGTTCGAGGGGCGCAAGACGGCCACCGCCTACTGGATCGGGAGCGCGAGCGCCGACCTGCGATACGGTCTCGAGTACTGGTACGACAGCAAGATCGCCGTCCGCTACGGCATCGAGCAGCACGAGAAAGTCGATCAGATGGCGGGCGCGGGGCTGCGGCTCCCGCTCGGGAATACGACACTCGGGCTCGATTACGCTTTCCTGAGCAACGCGTTCAACCTCGACGACACGCACCGCATTTCGGGCTCACTGATCTTCTAGGCCGGTTGACCCAGCCCGCCCGTCTCACTACAATTGCGGCTGTACTCTCCTTATTCCTTAAGCGAGCGTGTTCGTGTCTCTCTCGGACACCGCCCTGTACGGAGTCGTGCCATGATGCGCTTTGTCGGTGCCTTTCTGCTCCTCGTCGTTGTCTTTCTGATCATCGCGGTCGCGGTTCTGAACCCCGACCAGAAGGTCGGCGAGATCAATTTCGGTCCGGCCGGGCGTTTCCTCGACGTGCCGCTCGTGATCGCGCTCTTCTTCGCGTTCCTGCTCGGATCGCTGCTCACGTTCGTTTACCTCGTGACACATTCGCTGAAGCAGCAGTTCCGCATTCGTCAGGTGCAGAAGGAGAACCGGGAGATCGAATCCGAGCTCCACAAGCTGCGCACGATCGCGGTCGAAGGGGAAGGCTCCCATTCGGGAGAAGACCCCGCGCCTCCGCGTTCCGCTCCGCCCGAGCCGGCATGACCGACCTCTTCACACAGGGAATCGGCCCGTGGGTCGTGCTGGTCGTCGCCGCCGGCCTGCTCTTTCTGCTGATCCGCCCGCTCCTGAAGCGCGAGGAGCCGCGCTCGCGCTATGTCGAAGCGCTGAACGCGCTGCTCGAGGGGGACGAAGAGCGCGCTTTCGAAGAGCTGAAGCTCACGGTGCAGGTCGACAAGGCGAACGTCGACGCGTATCTCCGCCTCGGCAATCTGCTGCGCAGGCGCGGCGCGATCGAACGCGCGCTCCGCATTCATCGCGATCTCGATGTCGGTACGTTCTTCCGCCGCAAGATCACGCCCGAGGAGAAAGTGCAGATCCGCGAGGCGATCGCCGACGACCTGCTCGCCGCGCGTCGCGCCGACGAAGCGCTCGCCGTGCTCGGCGAACTCTTGAAAGCCGACAAGACGAACCAGCGCATCCGGCGCAAGATGGTCGCGATTCACGAACGTCAGTCGCAATGGAACCGCGCGTTCGCGCTCTATCGCGAAGGGTTCCGCGTGCGCAAGGAGAAGGCGCCCGAACGCGTGGCCCGCTACCGCGCGTTCTCCGGCTGCGCGATGCTGCAGGAGGGGGACCGCAAAGGCGCGATCGCGGCTTTCGAAGAAGCGCTGCAGATCGATCCCGCCGCACCCGAGGCTCTCTACCGTCTCGGCGAACTGCACTTCGAAGACGGGAATCTCGAGGACGTAACCGGGTACTGGGAGCGCTTTCATCGCGCGTCCCCCGAACTCGCGTTTCTTACCTTCGAACGTTTCGAGCAGGTCTATTTCGAAAGCGGCCACCTGAACCGCATGGAGAAAGTGTACGGAGCGATTCTCGAAGAGTCGCCGAAGGAACTCGAAACGCTGCTCGCCCTTTCGTCGTTCTACTCGCGCCGCGGCGAATGGGAAGAGGCCCTCGTTTACGGGCGGCGCGCGCGGAACGCCGACCCGCTCTCCGTCCGCGCATGGAGCCACATGCTCCTTCTTCTGACGCACGACGCCGGCGAGTCGCCGGTCGTGGAAAAAGTGCGCGGTGAACTGACCGGGAAGGACCCGGCCGTCCGCGAACTCATCTGCGGCACGTGTCAGTACACCGACGGCAGCCCGTTCTGGCGCTGCCCGCAATGCCTCAACTGGTATACGGCGAAGAAGATCGTCGTCCGCAGGAAAGAAACGCCCGATGCCTAAAGCTATGACGGCCATCGTTTCGCTGCTCGTGGCGAGCGCGCTCGCGCATGCCGACGTAGCACAGCGTCTCGAGGAGATCCGCACGCTCCAGGACGGCCAGGCGTATTTCGACGATCTGACCGCGCTTCAAAGAGAGACGCCGGATGCGCGCACGCTGTTTGCCATTGCGGAGTATCGATTTGCCGTGGGGGCCTACGCGCAGGCGGCCGAGGACTACGCCGCGGCCGGCGCCGATCTGAAGGGGGAACGGAGGAACCTCGCGCGCGTCGGCGAAGGACTTTCGCGCTGCGCCGCCGGCGACGTCGAGAGCGGACTCGCGATTCTCGAGCGCGAGGCGAAAGAACGGTCGTCCCAGGCCGATCGCGCCCGCTACCTCGCCGCGCAATATCGCATCGAGACGGGCGAGCACCAGAAAGCGCTCGAGCACGCCAAACGTCTTGCGAACGGCGGCGGCGATTACGCCGCCCCGGCCAAGCTGCTCGCGGCCAGGCTTCTGCAGGTACTCGGACGAAAAGAGGAAGCCAGAGACGAACTGCAATCCATCGTGAAGGAGAGCCCCGGCACCGGCGAAGCGACCGCCGCGGAGAAAGCGCTCTTCCAGTACGACTCGGCCGGTGCTCCCGATCCCGGCTTCTACGTGCAGATCGCGTCGTTCTCGCAGGAGGAGAACGCGATCCGTTTCGCCGCGTCGAAACGCGAAGAGGGGATGGGGGCCGTGCAGCTTTTCCGCGAGGAACGCGACGGCAGGCTGCTCTTTCCGGTCCGCGTCGGTCCCTTCGAAACGGAAGAGCAGGCGCGCGAAGCCGAAGCCGGACTCGCCAAACGCCGCATCGAGGGAAACGTCGTGCGCGTCCGCTGATCATCGCAGACGAAACCGACAGGACACATCATGGCCGCACAGACACCGATGATGCGACAGTACAAGGAAATCAAGGCCAGGCATCGTAACGAGATCCTCTTCTTCCGCCTCGGCGATTTCTACGAGATGTTCTTCGAAGACGCCGAGACGGCATCGCGCGTCCTCGGGCTGACGCTCACGGCGCGCGGCAAGGAGAGCGGCCGCCCCATTCCGCTCGCCGGCATTCCGTGGCACAAACTCGATCACTACGTCGACCGTCTGTTACAGGCCGGGCACAAGGTCGCGATCTGCGATCAGACCGAAGATCCGAAAAAAGCCAAAGGCCTCGTGAAGCGCGGCGTGACCGAGATCGCGACGCCCGGAACGGCCCTCGGTTCGACGCTGCAGACGAAGCAGGCGAACTTTCTCGCCGCCGTGCGCCCGGGCGAGCGCGACGAGCCCGTGGGGCTTGCCGCGATCGACGTGACGACCGGGGATTTTCGCATCGGCGTTTTCTCGCGGGACGAATGGCTGGACGAGCTCTCGCGTCTCGGGCCGGCCGAAATCGTGCTGCCGGACGGCGAAGACACGGAGCACCTGTTCGACGATCTCGATCGCGCCCCTTCCGTTTCTCGCATGCCCGACTGGGCGTTCTCGATCGAAGAGGGCGACCGCATTCTGCGCGATCACTTCCGCGTCGAGACGCTCGACGGTTTCGGCGCGCGCGGAGCGGAGCAGGCCGTGGGCGCGGCCGGCGCACTCTTTTCGTATCTCAAGGATCTCGGGCGCTCGAATCTCGCCCATGTGGATCGCCTGGCGCGCATCGAATCGGGGGCGCATCTCGTGCTCGACGAATCGACGCGAAGAAACCTCGAGCTCTTCCGCGC
>JABDJQ010000780.1 GCA_013002425.1 Gemmatimonadota bacterium | reverse complement strand
GCTTTGATTCGATATCCTTCAGTATCTGGTCGATCTGCTCTTTGGCACGCGTCTCCGTGCTCGGTTCGAACAGCACCTTCTGAATTCTCCCGTTCTCGTCCTTCTTGGCATACCGGATCGATTTCAGCACCTCGATCGGGGTCAGAATGTCCTTCGAGACGCGCACTTCGAGCGTATCGCCGTCCACGTTCATATCGGGGCTGTTGAAGGGAGACATCCCGAGAGCCCATCCGTGAGCGAGCATCCCGCAGAGCGCGATTCGGAGGCGGTTCCAGCCCTCCTCCGTCGAAAGATCGATATTCCCGCGGAGACGCTGCACGAGGCCGTCCACGACAGGAACCATGCGTTCCACGACCTCGGGCTCGAGCCGGAGCTTCGCCAGATTGATGAACATTTGCGCGATAACTTCGCTCGTCTGCGACTGCGACATTCCAGACTCCTTGGCTGTGTTCGCTGCGAAAAGCCTTACTTGGTTCTTCTCGTATGATCGGACCGGAGGCCGGGGAAGTTAACGCCTTTTCGGTTGACCTGCCGCAACTTACCCGCCTATTGTTACTTCCGTTGAAAGAGCGGAAAACCAATTCCGTTCGGAGATATACGCTATGAAACGCCTTATCGGGCTTGCCATGGCTGCTATTTTATTCCATAGCAGCTTGTTACACGCTTCTGCCGCTCCAACCGGTCAATATCTGACCAATGTGGAGCTGATGCAGGAAGCTGTCCGGCGCGGCCTGGAAGAAATGTTACGGGATCTGCCCACGCAGGCTGACGGCGCGTTCGCCATCGCCTCGCTGGGATCCTCTGAAATCGACTGGATGGTCGAGAACGAGCTGGCCGGGGTGTTCGCAAGAAGCGATCGTCCCCTCCGCATCATCGCCGGCAGCGGTTCCTCCGCGCCCCGGCAGAAGCGGAAGAACGCGCTGCCCGTCGTTTTCGACACGCCCCCGACCCTGGAGTCGGGCGAGCCGGTGAGGATTCCCGAAAAGGCTTGTAATGAAGGAATAGGGGGGTTCGTTGCGGTCCGCATCCTGACAAACGGGAACGGATCGGTGGCGAACGTCGTCGTAGAAGAAAGCTCGGCGCCCGTCCTCGAAGAGGCGGTGCTGAGCGCGGTGAACTCCTACCAGTTTCAGCCGGCGAAGAAGGGTGATGCCTCCATTGCCGGTCACACCGTTTTAGGCTTTACGTTTCCGGAAACTCCCGAGGACTGCGAGGATGTTCGCGTCACCGGGGAGGTTCTGGAATCTGATGAATTCGCCTCCGCACCGCCCGAAACTGCCGGAAGCATGCCGGCCGGGAGCGGAGATACGCCGACGCTCGGGTACCGCGTGTCGGAGATGGAATTCGTCTATCCTCGATCCCACCGCCGATTCGGAATCGGCCGCCAGTCCGTAGATCGCTTCGCGCGCGCACGTATCGACTTTCGACTGCAGGAAAAGGACGCCGTACTCTGGTCGTCCTCCGTCGAATACTACGTGTCGGATCGTGTGCCGAAGAGCGCTCTCACGTATCTCGCCAGCTCCCAGTACGAGTTCGCCGCTCCGGAAGTGCCCGCATCGAGTTCATTCGCCTATTGGGAACCGGTCGTCGTGGCCGGGGTCGTAGGTGGACTGGTGGCACTCTTCTACTCGAATCAAGCTAACGAATAAGCCCCTCGCAGATTGAAAGGACGAATGTGTCGAAGCGAACCCTGCGCGGGGTCGCTCTGCTGGCGATGCTGACGCTCGCCTGCTCAGGTGGTCCCCTTCTGCCGAAGGGATCGCCGGAGGAGCAACTCGCGCGTGCCCGCTACTATCTGGACGACGGGGACGGGACGAAAGCCCTCGAGGCTTATCGTCTGCTCTCCCAGACGCTCCAGGGTACGGAACACGAAGAGGAAAGCCGCCTTGGAATGGCGCGCGCGCATCGGGAGTCGGGGGACTACTTCGCCGCGGTGCAGGAGTACGAAGGCTTCCAGCGTCGTTTTCCGCGCTCTCCTCTCGTGGGAGATGCCGTGCTCGAGATTGCCGAGACCTACGTGGAGCAGCGCGCGAAACCGGAATACGACGACGACTGGAACGAGAAGGCGATCCGGCAGTACGAAGATTTCCTCGCCGGCTACCCGCGCCATCCCCGCCTCGAAGAGGGGCGCGCCGGCCTCTTGAACGCGAGAAATCACGCCGCTCTCAAAGAACTCAAAAACGGAATTACGTACATCAAGCTCAGGAGATTCCGCGCGGCGCGATTCTACTTCGATATCGTGATCGACCGCTGGGCGGGGACGGATGTCGTTCCCGAGGCGCATTACGAATCGGGCCGTACTTTCGAACTCCAGAAGAACTGGGAAGAGGCCGCCTCGCACTATCGCACTCTTGCAGAGGAGTATCCGGACTCACCGTTCGCCGAGAAAGCACGAGAGCGGCTGGCCCGCATGGAGGAATCTTCTTGAAGGACTCCGTTCTCGTTTTCGGCGGCACCTTCGATCCGATTCACGTCGCGCATCTCGTCGTGGCGGAAGAAGCGGCGGATCAACTCGGCGTCGGGCGGGTCGTCTTCATTCCGGCGGCATCGCCGCCCCACAAGAGCCGCGCAGTGACGGAATCCGGCCACCGTGCGGCCATGCTCGAAGCGGCGATCGAAACGAACGACCGCTTTACGTGGGACGCCTGCGAGATCGAACGCGGCGGCGTCTCGTTCACGGTCGACACTTTGCGCGAACTCGGTTCCCGGTGGGGCCTCGACTCGCGCGAGCTCTTCTGCCTGGTCGGTGGCGACAGCCTCGTCGCCTTCCGCACATGGCGCGAACCGGACACGATCCTGACTCTGGCGACGCTTGCGGTCGCGGGACGCCCCGGCTTCGACGATCGATCGATCGATCGATCCCTGCAGGGCCACGTCCACTATCTCGAAACGACGCCCCTGGCGATCTCGTCGACCGAAATCCGGCGGCGCGCCGCGGAGGGCCGCAGCATACGCTATCTCGTCACCGATCCGGTGCGGGACTACATAGAACGACAAGGACTCTACCATGGGTAAACATTCCAAGGTGTTGACGGAGATCATCGTCAACACCACCGCGAGCGAAACGCGCGTCGCGATTCTGGAGGACCATCGGCTCGTCGAATTCTTCGCGGAACGCGAGGAATCCGCCCGGATCGTGGGCAACCTCTACAAGGGGAGGGTGAACGCCGTCCTCCCCGGCATGCAGGCGGCTTTCGTCGACATCGGTCTCGAGAAGACCGGATTCCTGCACGTATCCGACATGATCCTCGATGATGTGGAGGGGGACGAGCGGACCACACGTTCGCGCAAGGTGCCGCGGAACGTTTCGATCGACCAGTTGCTCCGCAAAGGACAGGAAATACTCGTTCAGGTAACGAAAGAACCGATCGGAACCAAGGGGCCGCGCATTACGACGCAGGTGTCGCTCCCGGGACGGTTCGTCGTGGTCATGCCGAACGTCACGCATATCGGCGTCTCTCGCAAGATCGAAGACCGGGATGAACGCACGCGACTGCGCGCCCTGGTCGAAGAAGTTTCTCCGAAGGGCTACGGCGTAATCGTGCGTACCGTCGGCAAAAAGACGGACGAAAAGGCGATCAAGACGGATATCGAGACACTGATCTCGAAATGGAAGAAGGTGCAGGGCGCGTATGCGCGGAAGTCGACGCCCTCGCTCCTGCATCAGGATGCGGAGCTCACGACGGGCATCATCCGCGACATCTTCACGGATGAAGTCGACCGCCTGATCATCGACTCGAAGACCGAGTACAAGGCGATCATCAAGTACCTGCAGTCGATTTCGCCGGAGTTGATCGACCGTGTCGAACATTACGAGGAAGAGGCGCCCATTTTCGACGCGTACGAGATCGAGGCGGAGATCGAGAAAGCCCTCTCTCCCAAGATCTGGCTTCGCAAGGGCGGCTATATCATCGTGGATCACGCGGAGGCGCTCGTCGCGATCGACGTGAATACGGGACGCTTCACCGGCGACAAGAATCAGGAAGAGACGATCGTCCAGACGAATATCGAGGCGGCGAAAGAAGTCGCCCGCCAGCTCCGCCTGCGTGACATGGGTGGCATCATCGTGATCGACTTCATCGACATGGAACGCGAGGACAACAAATCGAAGGTCATCGAGACCCTCCGGGACGCGCTGCGGCGGGACCGCGCGAAGACGCGGACGTTCGCGGTTTCCGACCTCGGGCTCGTGGAAATGACCCGCCAGCGGGTCCGGCCGAGCCTGCTCCACTATTTCAGCTCGAACTGCCCCCATTGCGGCGGCAGCGGAAAACGCCTCTCCCTGGCCTCGCTCGCGGCCAAGGTCGACCGGCTGCTCAGGCGGACCGGGACCTACTGCGAAGACAAGAAGGTCGAAATCCAGCTGAACCCCGAGCTGGCGCTCTTCTTCGACGAAAGCTAAAAGGACCGTCTGGAGGGCATCCGGAAGCGGTACGGCCTCGAGGCCGAGATTACGGCCAACCCGGGGCTCGACAGGGAGGAGGTCAGGATCTTCTCGCGGCCGTCCGGGCAGGAGCTCACCGACAAGGTGCAATTCTAGCGTTTTCGGGCAGTTGAAAGCCTTGACACGGCTGTCGCAAGTACCGTAGATTATTGGTTTATATGGCCAGGGCCGAACTCTGCCCCGTACGGGCGCTCGGACCGACTTTCGTGACTTAAGGAGACAGGCAGTGTACGCCATTATCGAAACCGGCGGATTTCAGTATAAAATCGCGCCCGATGAAGAAATCGAAGTGCCGATCATGAAAGCCGATGTCGGGGAGAAAGTAACCCTCGACCGCGTGCTGATGATCGAGAACGACGGGGCGCGCCAGTTCGGCCGGCCGACGGTCGAAGGCATGGCAGTGAAAGCGGAAGTCGTCGCCCAGGGACGCTACCCGAAAATCCTCGTTCAGAAATTCAAACGGCGCAAGAATTACCGGCGCCTCCTCGGCCATCGGACGTCGTACACGCGGCTCCGCATCCTCTCGATCGGCTGAGCGAAGAAGGAAACGTACAATGGCTCATAAAAAAGGTGTAGGCAGCTCCAGAAACGGACGCGATTCGAACGCGAAGCGTCTCGGCGTGAAACGGTACGGCGGTCAGGCCGTCCGCGCGGGAACGATCATCGTGCGCCAGCGAGGAACGCATTTCATGCCGGGCAATAATGTCGGCAAAGGCGGCGACGACACGCTCTTCGCCCTCTCGGACGGAGTGGTGCAGTTCGTCGACAAAGGCAGCCGGAGGAAACTTGTACACGTCATGGCGGCCCAGGCTTCTTAAGCGGCGCGAGTTCCGCATTCCGCATGTCATCAGCCAGACGGCAACGATCTGGGAGGGGATTCGTATCCCCTCCTTTCTTTTTGGGGTCGCGACATGAGCCGGACAGCCACGGTCATCATTCCCGCGCGACTCGGTTCCACACGGCTCGCTGAAAAGCCACTGC
>JABDJQ010000751.1 GCA_013002425.1 Gemmatimonadota bacterium | reverse complement strand
ATCTACTGGAATCACATGCCGCACTCGGGCGTGCAGCTGAAACTCGACCGCGGCGGCGGCGTCGCGGTTTTCTGCGGCTCGACCGACATCGGCCAGGGCTCCGACAGCGTGCTCGCGTATGTCGTGGCCGAAGTGCTCGGCATCGACCCGTTCGACATCCGCGTCGTCACCGCCGATACGGATCTCACGCCCGTCGATCTCGGGAGCTACTCGAGCCGCGTCACGCTCATGACGGGGAACGCGGCGCTCCAGGCCGCCGAGCGCGCGCGCGAACTCGTCGCGAAAGCGGTGGCAGAGAAGCTCAAAGCGAAGACGAGCGACATCGTGTTCGCCGACGGGCGCGTCTTTCGCGCGTCGAATCCCGAGCAGGGTTATTCGTTCGCGAAAGCCGTGCAGTACGCCGAGGCGAAGTTCGGCACGATCGGCACGGTGGGCTCGTACACGCCGCCGCGCTCGCCCGGACGCTTCAAGGGCGCCGGCGTCGGCCCCTCCCCCGCCTACAGCTACTCGGCCGCCGTCGTCGAGCTCGACGTCGACCCCGACACCGGCATTCCGAAAGTGCACAAGATCTGGATCGGCCACGACATCGGGAAATCGATCAACCCGCTGCTCGTCGAGGGCCAGGTCGAGGGCAGCGTCTACATGGGCCTCGGCGAGGCGATCATGGAAGAGATGGTGTATCGCGGCAATCGCAACATGGTGCACAAGATCCCGAGCATGCTCGAGTACAAGAGCCCGACCACGTTCGAGATGTGCGACGTCGAAACATATCTGATCGAAGACCCCGACCCGAACGGGCCGTTCGGCGCGAAAGAAGCCGGCCAGGGGCCGCTGCTGCCGATCATGCCCGCGGTCGCGAACGCGGTCTACGACGCGGTCGGCGTGCGCGTCGACGAAATTCCCGTGACGGCCGAGAAGATCCGGCGCGCGATGCGTGACAAGGAGCGCGGGCGCGAAGGACGATTCGGTCCGACGAAGTTTCCCGACGTCGACTGGGGCGATCCGCTCGTCGTGCCGCCGCCATGGGAAGGGGGCGACGGGAAGCCGATCGAAGAGGAGGCGCTGAAGAAGTAATGCTGCGTCTGCCGAACTTTCACTATCACGTGCCGGCGACCGTCGCCGAAGCCGTCGCGCTCAAAGCCGAACACGGCCCGCGCGCAAGCTACGTCGCGGGGGGCACGGATCTCTGGCCGAACATGAAGCGGCGCCAGCAGGAACCGCACCACGTCATTCAGATCTCGCATCTCGAAGAACTCCACGACGTGCGCGAAGAAGCCGGGCGCGTGCGCGTCGGCGCCGGGCTCACGCTGACCGCGGTGCACGAGCACGAGCGCATCGCGCGCGACTACCCCGCGCTTGCCGAGGCGGCCGAATCCGTCGCGACCCCGCTGCTCCGCAACATGGGAACGCTCGGCGGAAACCTCTGCCTCGACACGCGCTGCAATTACTACGACCAGTCGTACGAATGGCGCAAAGGGATCAACTTCTGCATGAAGAAGGACGGCGACATCTGCTGGGTCGCCAAGTCGTCGCCGAAGTGCCTTGCCGTAAGCTCGACCGATACCGCGCCCGTCGCCGTCGCGCTCGGCGCCGAAATCGAAGTCATGAGCGCGAAGGGCGAGACACGCCGCATCCCGGCCGGCGACTTTTTTCGGAACGACGGCATCGATTACATGAAGAAGGAACACGACGAACTCGTGACGTCGCTTCACCTGCCCGCGCCGAACGGCTGGCGTTCGAGTTACGTGAAACTGCGCCGGCGGGGCAGCTTCGATTTCCCGGTGCTGGGCGTGGCTGTGTACGTGAAGTTCGCCGATTCGAAAGGCGCGAACGCCAAGGA
>JABDJQ010000741.1 GCA_013002425.1 Gemmatimonadota bacterium | reverse complement strand
CGCTTCGTGATCAGGTAAACGACTGACCCGCAGAACGTTACGAAGAACGCAAGGAACGATACCCACGCCGCCGGGACGTGAAAGTAGAAGACCTTCTGCATGAGACCCATCGTCCGCTCGAGAGGCGCGAAGCTGAAGATCAGCCAGATGTTGACGGCCATGGCCGCGCCGAGAAGCAGGAGCCAGACGGTGTCGGCAATGGCGCGCGTGTTTCGTTTCTCACTGCTCACGTCATTCCTCCAGAACCGAACCGAACAACAGCACGCCGGTCGTGACGAACACGATGTCGTATACGATCAGGAGCCGCAGCGCTCCCGTCATCGGATCTCCCCGGAACGCGGCCGCGGTCGCTTCCACCGCCGCGAGAAGCACGGGCACGATCATCGGAAAGAGAACCACCGGAAGCAGCACGCCGCGCAGCTTCGTATACGAAGTAACAGCGGCCAGAATCGTACCGACCGCCGCGAACCCGATCGTACCGAAGAACTGCACGGTCAGCAACTGCGTAAGCATCGGAAGCACTTCGAAGTTGAAGAGAACGGCGAAGAGGGGAAGCGTGATGAGTTCGACCACCGAAAGCAGAATCACGTTCGCCACGAGCTTGCCGACGTAGAGGCTCCCGCGCCCGACCGGCGACATGCGAAGCACCTCGAGCGCGCCCTCCTCCCGTTCGGAAGTCTGCGTGGTTTCGAGCCCGATCGTGCCGGCGAACGTGAACGCGATCCAGAGAAGGCCGGGCCCGATCCATTCCGTCTCCTCGCGGCCCGGCTCGAATGCGAACGCGAGCAGGAGCACGGTCAGAATCGAGAAGACGGTCATCGTGACGACACCCTGCTTCGTCCGCAGTTCGAGACGAATGTCCTTGGCGACGAGCAGCAGGATGTTTCCGAGCGTTTTCACGCGGGTGTTCGCTCCCCGCTCTCCATCGCGCTCAAAACGAGGGCCGCGCGTTCGCCTGCGGGGATGCTGTCGAGGTCGATGTCGCGCGTGGCCGCGCGCGCGAACACGGTCGCGCCGGTCGCGACACGCGTGGCGCGGTCGAGGCGATGGCTCGTGAACAGAACGCTGCCGCCCGCCTCCGTCGCCTCGCGCAGCAGCGTTTCGAGTATGTCGGCGCCCGAAGCGTCGAGCCCCGTAAACGGCTCGTCGAGCAGCAGCAGATCCGGGCCGTGCACGAGCGCTCTCGCGATCGCGAGGCGCTGCTTCATACCGCGCGAATACGATCGAATCGGCTCGTCGGCGCGATGCGCGAGTTCGAGCCGGTCGAGGAGCCCCTCGATCCTGCTTTCGTCCGCGTCGTAAAGTCGTGAGAAGAAGCGCAGGTTTTCGCGACCGGTGAGATCCGCGTAGAGGCCGACACCGTGCCCGAGATATCCGATCCGGGCGCGCACCGCTTCATCCGGCGCGTCCGAATCGTCGAACCACGTCACCGACCCTCCGGTCGCCCGCAGGAGTCCGGCCACGATGCGAAGCAGCGTCGTTTTGCCTGAGCCGTTCGAACCGGCGAGAAGCCTGCACTCCCCCCGGTTCAGTCGCGATGTCAAATGGCGGAATACGAAATCGTCCTGGTAAGCATGTTCGATCGAATCCCAGCGGACGACCGCATCACTCACGGTTTCCCCCCGCGATCAACATGGCGCCGATCAGCAGAATCAGAATCGCGCCCATACCGTACCACTGGATCCCGGCGAAGCGAGGGTCGCCCACGATCACGCGCGTCTCGACGCGGGGCATGCCCGGGGCCTCCATCGTTTCGGGAAGAGCCAGACTGCCCGTTACCGTGAACGAAATCCGGTCGCCGGCAGCGAGGTTCTCCTTCTGATATACGATGTGGCCCGACTCTTCTTCGCCCGGAACGGGAAAGAAGCCTTCCCCGTTCACGCGGGCGCCGCCCGGCACAACGACGAAGAGCGCGGGGATGTCGTAGAGCATGACGGCATCGTAGGCGAACGCGTTCGCGTATGCGACTTCGACCGAAACCGCGGCGGTCGTGCTGCCGGGCCGCAGCGGATAATCGATCGCGACCACGCGCGGGTCGTCCGTCAAAATCGCCGGGCGCTGCACGGGCACGATTCCGGTCGAAACGGCCGCGATCACGCGCGACGGATCCGTGACCTGAATCGGGAGGCAGACGCGCATCGTTCCCTCGCCGTTCGAGACGATCGAACGCGGCGGGTCGAGATCGTTGCCGTAGCGGAGAATGTGATCGATGCGGAGTCCCGCGTCGGAGCGGCTGAAGTCGAGTTCGGCATCGGTAAGCGACACGGCATTCGCGCCTTCGGTCGTGGCTTCGTATACGAAAAGGGCGATCGTGGTGTCGCTGCTCCCGTTCAGGAACGCGAAGCTCGAGGAATAAGATAC
>JABDJQ010000772.1 GCA_013002425.1 Gemmatimonadota bacterium | reverse complement strand
ACCGTCGTCGCCCCGATCCTGACGACGTCTACGAAGACTTCGACCGACGTGAACGGCGGCGTGCTTGCCCCGGGCGACACTCTCCGCTACACGATCGCAGTCAACAACACCGGCGCCGGCACGGCGCGCAACGTCACCGTGCGGGATACGCTCGACACGAACGTCGCCGCCGTCGCCAACCTCGGCCCCGCCGTCATCGAAGACGCCGGTCCGCCGATCGCGATCCGATGGGACGCCGGCACGATCGCGGGGAACGACGCGGACACGCTCGTCTTCGATGCCGTGCTCGCGTTCCCGATCGACGACGGCACGGACATTCTGAACGAAGCGCTGATCACGTCCGACGAAGCTGAGCCGTTCACGACCGCGCAGACGTCGGACGCGGTAACGTCGGCAGTCGACTTCTCGACGATCGCGAAGACGTGGGCCGATGACGACGGCGGCCTGATCCAGCCAGGCGACACGATTACATTCACGTTCACGATCCCGAATACCGGCGACATGAACGCGACCGGCGTGACTATCACCGACGCCCTCCCGACATTCGGCATCGACTATGTCCCCGGCAGCACGACGCTGAACGGCGGCGGAGTCGCGGACGACGCAGGCCCCGCTTCACCTGTCGAGGCAGGCATGACGGTGAATTCTCCTGGCGAAGGTGCCGGCATCGTGGCCGCGGCGGACACAGCCGTCGTCACGCTCCGCATGCGACTTGCGGACGATGTCCCGCCATCAACGAATATTGATAACAGCTTCGACCTCGTCGACGATCAGGGATCGAACGAAACAGCGGCCGCGCCCACGCTCACAGTGGGCGGATCTTCGCATCAGGTGCTTCTCACATCGGCTTCGACCGCGAGCTCGTGCGAAACGATTCCGTTCACGATTGACATGATCCCGTCCGGACTCGCCGCGTTCGACGTCTACTTCGAATTCGTCGTACCCGCCGGCTTCTCGTTCGTGAGCGGCTCCGTGAACGTCACGAATTCGGGGAACGGCGGCAGCGATACCTCGGATCCGGACATCTCCGGCAACACGTGGCGTTTCAACTACTCCGGCAGCCCGAACCCGGGGAACAACCTCGTATACGACGTGAATCCCGACGACACGCTCTCGGTCACGTTCGACATGATTGCGGAAACCTGCGAACCCGGAAACAACGCGTTCCAGAACACGACCAACTACAAGAACGGGGCGAGCGCGCCCTATGTCGTTCTGGTCCCCGCTGCTTCGACGTCCATCGACATTCTCGAGGGCGCGATGACGCTTACCAGCGAACCTGTGGCTCCCGCCGCTGCCGTAGGCGACTCGATCTCGGACACGCTGACGATCGCAAGCGTCGGATTCGGCGACATCGGTAACGTCACGGTTCGTCATACGCTCGAAAAGAACCTGACCTATCTCCCGACCGAAACCTCGCCCGCGCCCGACAGCGTGATTGCGAACGGGGACGGCTCGACCACGCTCGTCTGGATCCCGGACAGCACGACATCACTGCAGACGATCGTTTCGGGGAGCGACGTCGTCTTCGTGGTGGGGAGCAGGCTCGACGACTGCACCGACTACGATCAGTTCACGCAGGCAACCTGGGGGTGCGGAAGCGAGCCGTGCCAGGACATCACGACGAACATCTCCGTCAACCTGCTCCTCGACGAGCCGGTCATCTCGTTCTCGCTCAGTCCCGATCCGATCTCGGTGCCGTCGTGCGACGCGCTGGGTGTCGACGTCACGTTCACCGTCATCAACAGCGGCGGCAACGCGAACGACATGGTCGTTTCGCTCGCGGGACTCTCTCCGCTCGTCGCGCTGACGAACCTGGCCGGGGCGGATTCGGCCGTCGGCACGAGCCCGATCGAGCTCTATCTGGGCGACATCGCGCCGGACGACACGGTCGACGTCACGTTCACACTGTCGCACGAAAACAATTGCAGCTTCCCGTCGGGGAGCCTCGTTTTCAGCCCGACCTATACGAACGACTGCGGCGCGCCGTACTCGCTCCCGAATCTCATCAGCTCCTACTCGACTTCCAGCGATTACGGCCTGACGCTGGACAAGACCGGTCCGATCGAGATCCTGGACGGCGACACGGCCAGCTTCACTTTGACGCTCTGCTACACCGGCCCCGGGCCGCCGCCGACGGACATCACGGTCACGGACATCTATCCGTCGTTCCTGACGTTCCTGGGTGACGAAAGTCCCGCCGCGACGACGGGGGGCGCATACGCCGATACGGCAAGCACGTGGATCTTCCCGGCGGTCGGGATCGCGGGTGACACCTGCATCACGATCACGTACTCGCTCATCGCGACGGGTGCGTGCAATTCAGAAGGAAGCAATTCGGCGAGCGCGATGATGACCACACCGTGCGGCACGGACACCTGTGTCGTGAACGCCTCCGCCTCGCAGTACACGGGCATCGACTGCCCCGACGATATCGTGAACTGCCTGCCTGAACTTCTTCATGTCGTCAACGGCGCGTCTGATGTGACCGAAGAAGTCTGCGTGCCGCAGACATACGTCAGCACGATGGACTTCTCCGGCGCCGGGGCGAGTGGAGTTACGTTCGGCAATCTGACTTACAAAGCCTGGGCGCGTCATGGAAAAGAGATACTCGGATATCGCCAGATGGACAGTACCTATGTCTACGGCGTCGCACGATTCACAGTGGCGACTTCAGGCGGGGACAGCTGCTGGATCGATCTCGAACCTGTTCGCGACGGCAGCGACTATCTGAGCTGGGACCTCTCACCTCTCGACAGTCTGTTCGAGTCACCGAACTGCATCGGAACGCCGCCGACAAATCTGGCGAACGTCACGATCACGGCCGAATACGATCTGACTTCCGATTCGACCCTCGCATATCACTATGAATACGCGCAGTTGACGGTCTCCGGGTCAGCAGGCTGCGACGGAACGATTACGGAGCCGGTTCAAGTCACGATCGCCCGCTCCTCGATGGGAGCGACTCTGAACGTTCCGGCGATCGTGGAAGAATGCGTCGCTGATTCGGTCACGCTTACGGTTACCAAGTCCGGCTCCTACGCGTCCTACGATAACGTGCTCTATCTGTCCGAAGACGATTTCGAGTACATCGACGATCCCGACGACCCCGATTATTTCCTGCCGATCTTCACGAACCTCCCCAACGTAGGCGTTCCGACGCGGATCGGCGACGTCGGGAACGGAACGCCCGGGGTTTACTGGAAGCTCGGCGACCTGCCCGATTCGCTGACGAGCGGCACGATCGTCATGCCGCTTCGCAAGCGATGCACGGACGGGGACTCCTACGTCCGCATCGTCTATGACGACC
>JABDJQ010000655.1 GCA_013002425.1 Gemmatimonadota bacterium | reverse complement strand
GTCATACACAGGTGGTGAATGGAAACCAGTCATGTCAACAGCGGCGCGCTGACGGTGGCGATCGCGCTGGCCGCCGGGCTCATCTCGCAGACGGTCGCGGCGCATCTTCGCATTCCCGGCATCGTGCTGCTGCTGGCCGCCGGCGCGATTCTGGGCCCCGACGTGCTGAACGTGATCGAGCCGCACGATCTCGGGAACGCGCTTCCTGCCCTCGTCGGTTTCGCGGTGGCCGTGATCCTGTTCGAAGGCGGTCTGAACCTCAATTTTCGTCGCCTGAAGCGCGAATCGGTCGTGATCCAGCGTCTCATTACGCTCGGCTCACTCGTGACGGCGGCCGGCGGCGCGATCGCGGCCCACTTCATCATGGGGTGGGAGTGGCGCCTCGCGATTCTGTTCGGCACGCTCGTGATCGTGACGGGCCCGACCGTGATCACACCGCTGCTTCGCCGGATCAAGGTGAAGCGCAAGCTGCACGTGCTCCTCGAGGCCGAAGGCGTGCTGATCGATCCGGTCGGCGCCATCGTGGCCGTGGTCGCGCTCGACCTCGCGGTGCATCCGAGCGAAACGCTGCTGATGGGGATGTTCGACCTCGTCGTGCGGCTCGGCTTCGGTTTCGCGATCGGGGCCGCGGCGGGCGGCTTGATCGCGCTGCTGTTGAAGCCGCGGCATCTCATTCCCGAGGGCCTCGAGAACATCTTCACGCTCTCGCTCGTGCTCGCGCTCTTCCATCTCTGCAACATGTACGTCCCCGAAAGCGGTATCGGCGCGGTGACGATCGCGGGTCTCATCGTCGGAAACGTGCGCAGTCACGCGCTCGACGAACTGCGCGAGTTCAAGGAACAGCTCACGATTCTGCTGATCGCGCTTCTGTTCGTGCTTCTCGCGGCCGACGTCCGCTTCTCCGAAGTGCAGAGCCTCGGCGTCGGCGGCATCCTGACCGTCGTGGTGCTCATGTTCCTCGTACGCCCGATCAACGTGTTTCTCTGCACGTGGCGCACGGAACTCAAACTGCGCGACAAAGTCTTTCTTTCGTGGATCGGCCCGCGCGGAATCGTGGCCGCCGCGGTCGCCTCGTTCTTCGCGACCGAACTCTCGCGCGCCGGCCTTCCCGGCGGCAGCGAACTGCGGGCAATGGTTTTCCTCGTGATCTCGATCACGGTGTTCGTGCAGGGGCTCTCTGGCGGCATGGTGGCCGCGATGCTCGGCGTGCGGCTGCCGAAGAGTTCGGGCTACGCCATTCTCGGCGCCAACGAACTGGCGCTCGCGCTCGCGCAGGTGCTCCGCGACGGCGGCAAGGAGGTCGTTCTCTTCGACACGAGCGTCGATCGCGTACGCGCGGCGGAGAAACTGGAACTTCCGATCATCTACGGAAACGCGCTCGAGGAGCGCACGATGCTCCGCGCGGGCCTCGAAACATACGAGGGAGCCATCGGGCTTACGCCGAACGAAGAGGTGAACCTGCTCTACGTGACGAACGCGCGCGAAGATTTCAAAGTGGGCCGCACGTATGTCGCGCTGCACAGGACGCTCGGCATGGTGACGAACAAGATGGTCGAAGAGAACCACAGCCACGTGATCTTCAGCAGCCCCCTCGATCTCGATCTCTGGAGCGTGCGGCTCCGTCGCGGCACGGCTTCTGTCGAGCAGTGGCGGTATACGCCTTCGGTTGCGAAGGACGCCCCGAAAGAAAACGAGAAGGCGAACAAGGCGGAAAAGGCGAAGGGGACGGAGAAGTCGAAAGGGACAGAGAAGGGGGCGCCTACGAACAAGACCGAAGGCGTGCCGACGATCGGGGAGGCGAACGCTTCGAAGAAGCCGGACGCGCCCGTCAATCCGTTCGTGCGCCGCAATCTCTTCGTCGGGATCGCGCTGACGCGCAATGGAAGCGTGAATCCTGTCGACGAGACGACGAAACCCAGGGCGGGAGATCTCGCGCATTTCGTCGTGTTCGATGATCAGCGCGAAGAAGCGGACGCGAAGATGCGTGATGCGGGATGGCTGCCGGCGTCCGAATAGCGGCGTCAGGCGATCGCGCCGCCGAGCCCGACGAGCCGGCGGAGCAGGCCCGTCTGGCCGATATGATACGACTCGTGAAACACGAGCCCGGCCAGAAGACTTCCGATCGTTTCGTCGGGATTGTCGATCGGACTGAAGGGCGCCTTCTTTCCGAGATCGCCCGCGCTGAGCGTCGCCACTCCTTCGAACATCCTCTCGTGTACCGACGCGAAGTCGGCCACGATTTCCGCGAGCGGCAGCACGTGTTCTTCCGGCCCCGTGATCGGTCCGCCGCCCCCCCGCATGTAGCGCGCGTAGCGATCTTTCGGAAACGGATCGGCCCCGATCGCGAGCAGAAAACCGTCGCGCGACCCCGTCACATGCCCCGCGATCCAGTTCAGGCAGTTCCCGCCCGGAGCAGGCTGCATCAGTGACTGCTCCTGCGTGATGCCCGCCGTGTTTCTTCGAAACGCGAAGGCGTTGAAATTCAGTTGAATCATAATGAGTTCGGTCGGGTTACCGCTCGTCATGCGCTTCTCCTTCGCCTGAGGGATGAAACGATAGTACCGCATATGCGGGAGGGTCGTGGGGATCGATCATTTCCACGCGCCAGCGAGGCGCGGCATCTTCGCGCACCGCGAGCACGCCCCCGGCGGGCCAGTCGAAAAGCTGCGAAAGCGACGCTTCCCGGCGCTCCCAGATTTCGCGATCGCAGACCGCGTAGCGGATGTTCCTCCTGATCATGAGCTCTTCGATCTCTCGCGCGTCTTCGACCAGGGGAAAACCGGTATCCTTCGGGGGCGCTGCCATCGTGTAGAAGATCGGGTACGTGTGGGAGGGGCCGATCATGATCCGGTCCCCCGTGAACGACTCGTTCATCCAGGCTCGCAGGGCCGGGTAGCCCGAGGGGAGCGTGTACGAATGCTTCCAGTCCCATTCCCCCTTCTCTTCGTACGCCGCGCGGACGCCCAGGAGCGTGACGACGGCGGCGGCGACGACGAAAACGGGTTCGGCGAGCGATTCCCTTCCCGCCCGCGCGAAGATTCTCCGCGCCGCCCACCAGAAACCCCATGCCGCGGTCATGAAGACGACGGGAACCACAGGCAGATGGAAACGGGCGTGCGTCGTGATGACGGAGTACCAGGTGAAGAAGACGAAAAAGCCCCCGGCGAGGAGCAGGGCGGGGAGTCCCCAGCGCCGCCAGGAGACGATCACGCCTGCAACGAAGCCGAGTGCGAGCAGGGGGAGGTAGGCGCGCCCGGCCCGCCAGAGTACGGGCTCGGTGAACATTCTGCGGACGAGGCGCGTCTGGCGGTCGAGGCCGGTCGCGATTCGTTCGCGGACTTCACCGCTCGTGTGTTCGCGAAAGTAACGGGCGGCGGAGTACGTGCGGCCCCTGCTGTTCTGGAAAGCGGGCGAGAACACGGTCTCCCAGTCGTCGAGCCACATGACGTGCGTGTTCACGTTGTAGACCGGATTGCCGTACACGATCGTATTGCGCGCGAGGAGGGGAGAAGCCACGATCGCGAATCCGACAACGACAAGGGCGATGGATCGAACCGCCTGTCCGCGATGAAAAACGGCGAGGTGCGCGACGATCACTGGCAACAGGAAGATGCCCGTCCCTTTCGTCATGTAGGCGGCGGCCAGAGCGGCGCCGGTCGCGAGATCGATCGCGCGTGTGCGTGATTCGCGCGTCAGGAAGAAGACGGTCCACAGGAACGCGAGCGCGAGCATCGCCTCGCAGGCGACCATCGACGTCAGATCCGCGAAAGAAGCGTTCATCGCCAGCAGCGCCCCGGCGAGCAGGGCGACCGGATCGCCGGCCACGCGTTTCGCGATCCAGAGCAGCGAAATCAGCGTGACGAGCCCGAAAAAGAAAGAAATTACCTTCGCCCGGACGAAAAAAGCGGGCTCGGGCTCGGCCAGGGGATGGAGGACCAGGGGGTAGGCCGGATGCTGGTTCGTTTCCTTGAAAGTGCCGTTCAGGCAGTCGCGTAGAAAGCCCGGGACCCCGCCGGTAAGTTTAAGTTGTTGTGCTACGCGGAGATAGGATGTCGTGTCCGTTTCCGCCAGAACGACGTGATTCTGCAGGGCTTCACCGGCTTTCAGGACGTAGATCATCACGATCAGAGCATAGAGGGGCCAGAGAATGGCGCGGGAAGCGGGAAGGAGAGATAGGTTCAATTCAGCACTGCCTCTGTATATGAAGAGCGTCGAATATGCTATACTACAGGGGCTGGCAATATACGAATGCTTTGAGTAATTGTTTGAGATAAGCCTAATCACAGGAGGAACTCACATGAAGAAGATGGCTATGGTTCTCTCGGTGCTGGCGCTCGTCGCTTTCGCCGGAAACGCTGACGCGCAATGGTACGCCAAGGGCGACATGTACTGCGCCCCGGGATGTTTCAACTTCGATGCGGGCAACGAAATGTTCGATGACGGTACGAATGGTGACGTCACCTCGGGTGATGGCATTTTCAGCCGCCTCGTTACGACTGATGTAGGCGCCGCCGGGAAGTACTCCTGGAAAGCTGCCGTAGCTGACTGGTCGATTTCGTACCCGGGCTCGAACCAGTTCGTGCATATCAACGCGGCCGCCGAGCAGGTTCTGTTCACGCTCGACACGAACGTGTATGCGGACGGTTTCATTCCGACCACGAACATCGCCTGGTCGGATCACTACGCGCCGGTCGGTGCGGCGTACGAAGTGATCGGTGCGGCTCCGGAAACGGGTGGCTGGGCTGACGGTATCGTCGCGGCGGAAGCGGGCGGCGTGCACTCCGTGACGATCACGATCGGCACCGCCGGAAACTACGACTTCCTCTGGCGCGTCGACAACGACTGGGATGCCCAGACGATTCGTCAGGACGGCGGCGCCTCCGGCGGCGCGAACCTGAACTACACGACCACGGTCGACAATCAGGACGTGCTGTTCGAGTTCGACGCCAACACGGGCCGCACGCGCACGACGGTGCTGACCCCGACGGCGACGGACGAAACGAGCTGGACGGGAATGAAAGAACTCTTCCGCTAGGAAGAAGCACTTGGCACGATTCGAAAGAGGCGGTGAGGGCTACGGCTCTCCCGCCTCTTTTTTTAATTTTCAGTTATGATCGAGGGCGTAAGGATTCCTTTTCTCGCCCCTCCGGATCGAGGATTCAAAATGCGCATCGCTCTGCCCGCTCTCCTTGCTCTCGCCCTCGCGTGGACCCTGCCCGTCCCCGCGAGCGCGGGCTTTCCGTCGCCCGCCGACTGGCGGAACGAATCGATCTACCAGGTCTTCACGGATCGCTTCTACGACGGCGACCCCGGGAACAACAACCTGGACGGTTCGTACGATCCGGCGCAGGGCGCGCGGACGCACGGCGGCGACTGGGAGGGGATCCGGCAGAAGCTCGACTACATTCAGGGGCTCGGGGCGACCGCGATCTGGATCTCGCCCGTGCTCGACAACGCCTACGGCGAGTATCACGGCTACGCCACGCGCGACCGGTACGCGTTCGCGAAGCAGTTCGGCGACATCGCGGCGCTTCGGGCGATGATCGACGACGCGCACGGGCGCGGCATGTACGTCATTCTCGACGTCATCACGAATCACGGCGGCGACCTGATCGACTCCGGCGATCCCGGCTGGGACTCGTACCAGAACCCGGGCACGTACACGCTTCGGTGGCGCAACAGCGGCAACAAGCCGGGCGCGCCGTTCGACAACCTCGCCTGGTATCACAATAACGGCGGCATCGACGACTTCGTCGATCCGAATCAGATTCTGGGCGAACTGTTCGGCCTCGACGACTACAAAACGGAAGACCCCGCCGTGCGCGACGCGCTGATCGAATCGCACCAGTGGCTCATCGACACGACCGACGCCGACGGCTTTCGCATCGACACCGTGAAGCACGTCGAGCTCTCGTTCTGGCAGGAGTTCGGCCCCGCGCTTCGCGCCTACGCGGCCGACTCTCTGGGTAAAGACAACTTCTTCATGTTCGGCGAAGTGTTTTCGGGGTCGTCGTTCGAGAACGGCAAGTTTACGGGCACGCAGGCGGGGGGCGCGTTCGCGCTCGACGCGACGCTCTGGTTCCCGATGCACTTCACCACGAACGGCGTGTTTCGAGACGGCGGCGCGACGGAATGGTTGTCGGGAGTTTACGGCGATTCGCTCGACTACGATCCCGCCGCGCGCGAGCGCCTCGTTCAGTTTCTCGACAATCACGACATCGCGCGTTTCATGGGTTTCGGGTCGGGCGCGGATCAGGACGAGTCCAAACTCAAGGTCGGCATGGCGTGGCTCTATTCGTCGATCGGCGTTCCGTGTCTCTACTACGGCTCGGAGCAGGAGTTCGACGGCGGCGGCGATCCGTGGAACCGCGAAGACATGTGGGACGGCCAGTGGGACTTCGGCCCTTCGGTCGGCGACAATTTTCATCAGGCCGCGCCGCTCTACAAACACGCCCGGCGGCTTCACGAACTGCGCGAGGCGCTGCCCGCACTGCGGACCGGGTCGCAGGAAGAGATCGCGAACTCGTCCGGCGCCGGCCTCTACGCATACTATCGGCGCGCGGCCGGCGAGAGCACCTGCCTCGTCATTCTGAACAACGACGGCGTGGAGCACACGCTTACGATCGACCCCGATCTGCCCGGCGGCACGATCCACGAGGGAATCACGGGACTCGGCCGCACGATTCCGGGCAGCGGGAACGTGACGTTTACGATCGGAGCGCAGAGCGCGGCCGTCTGGTCGCAGGACGACGTCGCTCGCGCGCCGTGGGTCGCCCGCACCTGGCCGCCGCACGACGAGCCGCTCGGCGATCTTGCGGGGAGCATCGCGGTCACCTTCACCGAAGCGATGAACGAGGCGAGCGTGGAGGCGGGGCTCTCCGTCGCGCCTTCGTTCGCGTACGGCACGCGCTGGATCGGGAAGACGCTCGTCATTACTCCCGGCGCGAACCTCGCGAACGGCACGCGCTACACGGTTACGATCGACGAAAGTGCGGCGTCGAAGGCGGGGGGCGCGGGCGATGCAGGGCGCTCACGCGGCACGGCGGGAACGCTCGGCACGCCGTTCTCGTTCACGTTCGAAGCCTCGCCGTACGGCGGGGGAGTGACCGTGCCCGCCGCGTATTACGCGTCGGAAATCACGACCGGCAAGGACTTGATCACGCCTCTTTCTCTCGAAGCCACGCGCCCCGGGCTTCTCGACGACCGATTGCTCGTCGGTGACACGGGTTGGGATCGCGTGCTCTATCACGAAGACGACGGCTTCATCGAAATGCTGTTCGACTACGACGACGCGTCGGGCGCTCGACCGCGCTCGATCGCGCTCGACCGCGAAGGGGGGCATTTCGGGGGCGACCTCGTGATCGCCGACAACGACGCGTTCCTGCGCGGACGTCTCGACGCGGAGCATTACGGCGGCGTGTCCCAGGTCGCGGCTGCGCCGGGCGCCGGGCCCGAGTGGATCGTGGCCGTCGACCCGACGGGCGACTTCGGCGGACTCGCGTACTTCGGCGCGCCCGGCGAAGACGTCGTGCGGTCACTCGACTCGGCCGGCACGATCGCGACGTTCGCGAGCGGCTTCTCGAGCGTGACAGGGCTCGCCTTCGGGCGCGAAATCGGGTTCGGAACCGATCTCTACGTGAGCACGGGCTCCGGCACGATTTATCGCGTCGATTCCGGCGGCAACACGACAGTATTTGCGAGCGTTGCCGGCGCAGGCGCCATCGTGTTCGACCACGTCGGCACCTTCGACTCGTCGATGCTCGTATTGCGGAGCGGCGGCGCGATCGACAAAGTGGCGAGCAGCGGCGCCGTGTCGAGTTTCGGGAGCGGCTTCGGCAGCTTTCCGACCGGAGATGCCGCGGCGATCGACGCGCTCGGCAATCTCTACGCTGTCGCGGACGATCGCATCGTCAAGGTCACGCCGCTTACGCTCGAAACCGACGTCGACGACCCCGTGCCGCCCCCGCCCGCGTTCACGCACGCGCTCGAGCCGAACCGCCCGAATCCGTTCAACCCGCTCACCGTGATCGACTTCACCGTGCCCGGAGATCGCGGCCGCGGCGTGCGCGCGAAACTCGAAGTACTCGATATCCAGGGACGTCTGGTACGCACCCTCGTCGAGGGCGTCGTCGGCGCGGGCGAAGGCTCGGCGACGTGGGACGGCCGAAACGACGCCGGTGACCCTGTCGCGTCGGGAACGTACTTCGTGAAGTTCGAAGCGGGCGGAGTGGAGAAGACGCGGAAAATCACGCTGGTACGGTAGGCTGAGCCCTCCTTACCCCTTCACGCCGCCGAGCGTGAGTCCCGACACCAGATAGCGGTTCAGCGCGAGAAAGAGCCCGACGACCGGAATACAGACGAGCACGGCGCCGGCGGAGTAGTTCGCCCACTCGGTCTGGAACGTGCCCGCCAGCGACTCGAGTCCGAGCGGCAGCGTGTAGAGGTCGAGCGACTGAATGATGACGCGCGCGACCATGAACTCGCTCCACGCCGTGATGAACGAAAAGAGCGCCGTGATCATGAGCGCGGGGGCGCTGAGCGGCAGCGTCACTTTGCGGAACGCCCCGATCTGCGTGAGCCCGTCGACCATCGCCGCTTCTTCGAGATCGACCGGAATCGAATCGTAGTACCCCTTCATCGTCCAGACGCAGAACGGAAGCGCGGTCGCGACATACGCGATCACGAGCCCCGGAAGCGCGTCGAGCAGCCCCACTTTCTTCAGCAGCAGGAAGAGCGGCAGCAGCAGCATGGTCGCGGGGAACATCTGCGAGATCAGAAACGACATGAGCCCGATCCCGCGTCCGGGAAAACGGTAGCGGCAGAACGCGTAGCCCGCGGTCGACGCGAGCGCGACGCCAAGAATCGTCACGGTGATCGAAACGAGCAGCGAATTCCGCATCCAGATCAGGAACGGCTTCTCGAACAGAATCGCCTTGTACGCGTTCAGCGTGGCGCCTTCGGGAATCAGGGCGAGCGAAGTCGAGTAGAGGCTGTCACCGGGGCGGAGCGATATGCTGATCACCTGGAGCACGGGATAGATCGTGACGAGCGTCGCGAGAATGAGCGCGAGGTGCACGATCGCCGACGTCATCTTTTTGCCCATGGCCATTACGCGTCCTCTTTCTGAATGCGCATGTAGTACACGACGAAGCTCAGCAGAATCAGGAAGATCACGATCGAGAACGCGGCG
>JABDJQ010000650.1 GCA_013002425.1 Gemmatimonadota bacterium | reverse complement strand
CCGGAAGCGCGTCGAGGCTGAATACGAGATCGCGCACGTTCCCGTACAAATCCGCGGCGTCGGGCAGGGCCGGCCGCGTCGAGATCGGATCACTCGGGGCGTCGACGAACTTGCCCTGGCGGTCGATGATCTCGACCTTGGTGCGCACGGCCGTCTCCCCGGCGTCGAGCGGCACGATCCATTCGCGGAACCGGGAGGCGGCGACTTCATCGAGAACGGCGTAATACCTGGTCCATCGCTGACTGGTCGTGAACGTCGAGCCGAGCGCGCGGGCCGCGCTGCGGGAGTCGGACGTGACGTCGCTCTGCGCGGTGGCGTCGACCTTCTGCACCTTGCCCGTGTATTCGAGGCCGAGCTCCACGTCGTCGAGAAGTTGAACGAGACTCTGGCCTTTGTACTTCCTGAGAAGGTCCTGCCAGAACCGCTCCGTCTTCTCGTCGGCGTCCGCATGCGGCGCCAGCAGCGCGCCGAGCAGGATCACCGGTCCGACGATCCGCCATCCAATTCCCTTCATACCGCGATTCCTTCCCTTCATGGGGATTCTCTCCAAAATGATCTAACTGTCTATCAATGATAAAGTTTCAAACAATGCCCTGTTTCAGACCTGCCCTTGATTATCCCCAAGATCGCTGCGAATGACCACCCCTGATTCCACCGCGCTCTATCGGGGATCAGAGATTCAGGCTCTCCCCGGGCGCGAGAACGCGGACATCCGCGCGCCCGCCTGCCGATTCTACAAAGCCGGCGGCCGTAGAATCAAGCAGAGGCCACGTGGCGTAATGGACAGGAACCGCGATTTTCGCCCCGCACATCTCGACCGCTTTCGCGGCGGAGGGCGCTCCCATCGTGAATCGGTCGCCTATGGGAACGAAAGCGAGGTCGATCGAGAAGAACTCGGGGAGAAGCGCGAAGTCCGGGATCAGTCCGGTGTCGCCCATATGATAGACCGTCTTCCCGTCCATCTCGACGATCATGCCTGCCGGGCTCGCGAGACTGGACGAGTGAGCCGCGTTGGTCATGCTGAAGCGCACGCCTTTCGACTCGATCGACCCGCCGATCCCCATCGGTTCGATCGTGATCCCCTCTGCCTCGGCGCTCCCGGCGACTTCGAAAGCCGCCACGAAAGTGGCCCCCGTGCGCTTGCAGATGTCGAACGAGTCCCCGATATGGTCCATGTGATCGTGCGTCGCGATCACGAAGTCGGCTTTCGTAATGTCCTTCGCTTCGCACGCGGCGACAGGGTTCCCGGTAAGGAACGGGTCGATTACGATCGTCCTGCTCCCCTTCAGTATGACGGCGGAGTGGCCGAGATAACGCGCTTCCATCGAATCAACTCCTCAGATTGGTTCCGATTGACTGAATGGGCGCATTATATAAGGAAGGAACGCGGAGCGGAAGCGTTTCCATGAATGGGCCGCGGCGTATGCCGCAGGGGCGCGGCAGGCAGGCCGGGTACAAATGAAAGGCCGCGGCACGAGTGCCGCGGCCTGTCAGGCTGGATCTTTCATCAGGGCGAGGATCGCCGGATCAGGACGAGGATCGCCGTCTATCCCTCAAACGAGAAGTGGAACGTGTAGCGAACCACGGTTTCACATCCCGCCTTCGCGGGGAACGACCAGTTGTAGATCCGTTCGAGAACGCACTTCTCGAGCTCGGGGTCGGCCACGCTGCTCGACAGAATCGAGGCGTCCGTTATGTTCCCCCGAGGCGCGATCACGAATCGAACCGCGATTTCGCCCTGCCCACCCGGGGT
>JABDJQ010000618.1 GCA_013002425.1 Gemmatimonadota bacterium | reverse complement strand
GTCAAACTCAGGGAAGAACGGCTGGAAGAGAAGGAAAAGTGAAATCATAGTCCCGCGACCTCACGCAAGTCCGCGTGTGCAGCCGCGTCCGTTCGTCTACCAGCCGAGCCTGTCGACTTCCTCCTTCTTCGTCGTCTTCGGAAGCGCGAACATGAACGCTCCCATGAGCGCGTAAATCACTTTCCATTTGAATGGAATCGTGCCGGTTTCGAGTTCCGATTTCAGAAGTCCCAGAATCTCCGTCCAGCCGGTCGTAACGCGATCCTTCGTTTTATGAGCT
Source organism: Gemmatimonadota bacterium (assembly GCA_013002425.1). Lineage (GTDB taxonomy): Bacteria > Orphanbacterota > Orphanbacteria > Orphanbacterales > Orphanbacteraceae > JABDJQ01. The sequence continues at coordinate 1,077 of JABDJQ010000618.1, read as the reverse complement.
TCGGTCCAGCCGCTGTGCGTGATCGTCACGCGGCATCCCGAGGAGATCTCTTCGAGTTCCCAGGTCACGAGCGTCGGCTCGTCGTCGGGCCACTGCGTCATCCGATACGTATGGGCGAAGCGCGCGGGCGCCTCGACCTCGACCACCTCGCCGACGATAAACACGCGTTTGTGATTCGGGCTGTAGTAGCGAAGTTTCGCGCCCGGCACGAGGTTCGTTTCCAGCACCGAGTTGTAGATGGCGCGCTGGATGCGCCCGGTCTTCGTGATCTCGTCCCACACTTTGTGGCGGGGTACGCCGATCTCGATCGAAATGACCTTCTCGTCCATAACGTCCTCGTCCATGCTTCCTCCTCGCGGCGTCAGGCTCCGCGTTTCGGTTCCCGGGTCCGGGAACCGGCCTCTCGTCTTTCGAGCTCCCCCTTGAGGGCCACCAGTGATTCCGCCCACGGTTCCTGCCACTGCGCGACCCAGCGGTGATAGATCTGCTGCAGCGGAATCGGGTTCAGATGATGAAACCGTTTTCGGCCCGCCTTGCGGCGTACGAGCAGATTTCCCTGCTCGAGCACGCGCAGGTGCTGCATCACGGAGAACCGCGAGAGCGCCGGGAACGAGTCGGTCAGTTCCGTGGTCGTCATCGGCCCGTCACGCAGAAGATCCAGGATCTCGCGCCGGGTGCGGTTCGCCAGCGCTTTCCAGACGGCCTCGAACTCCTCGTGTTTCGCATTCTCGTGTTGCATATGTGATATTTTTATCACATAATAACGAGGCACGCAAGCAGAATCGACGTTACGCAGTTCACCCGGCGCCGCTCGCGGCCCGGACTTACGAGGAGGGATCGCTATGGTTCGCAGTATTCTCGCGGTATTGGCCGGCATGGTCGTCTGGGCGGCCCTGTTCGTCCCCGGCAGCAGCTGGATCGGTTCCCTCTTTCCGGGTGCGGTGGAGCCGGAGAGCCCGATTACGAACGGAACCCTTCTGATCATCTGGCTCGCCCTCAGCGTCGTGCTTTCGGTGCTCGCCGGATTCGTAACCGGCGCGATTGCCCGTACGAGCCGCGCGAAGCACGGGCTCATCC
>JABDJQ010000604.1 GCA_013002425.1 Gemmatimonadota bacterium | reverse complement strand
GGGGGGGGCTCGGTCGCGTCGCTGTGGAAGTCGTCAGTCATGTCTGTGATACGATACCGAAAATCGCAGTCAGCCTGAAATGGAGGATCTGGAATGAAAGTCATCGTCGTAGGCGCCACGGGGGTGCTGGGAAAAGCAGTCGTAGCCGAGCTGGAACCGCGCCACGAAATCGTGGGAGTGAGCCACAGCAAGGGTGAGATCAAAGTAGATATTACGGACCTGAACAGCATCAGAAGCATGTTCGAGCGGATCGGCCCGTTTGACGCGCTGGTATCGACAACGGGCGCCGTGCACTTCGGCCCGCTTGAAGAGATCACGCAGGACCAATGGCATCTTGGCATAGAAAACAAGTTAATGGGGCAGATGAATCTGGTGATGGAAGGCCTGAAGCATGTCCGCGACAACGGATCTTTTACTCTGACATCCGGCATCATCAGCCGGGACCCCATTCGCTATGGCGCCGCCGCATGCATGATCAATCGGGCGGTGGAAGGATTCGTGGCAGGATCGGCTATCGAAATGCCCCGCGGAATTCGTCTGAACGCGGTGAGCCCTACCCTGGTCGAGGAGTCTGTCGAATCATTCGGTCCCTACTTTCACGGATTCGAACCCGTACCCGCCGCCAAAGCCGCCCTGGGCTACGCCAAGAGTGTTGACGGGCTCCGTACGGGCCAGACCTTTGAAGTAACCGGCGCTGTTTAGGGACTGAGCGGTTTCGAGTCCTGACCGGTATCGGGCCGGCCTTGACAGAGCAGCGTGTCCATTCCCTGGCCGGAGTCAGGTGGGGGAGACCTCGCAGGTGATGCGGGGTCTCTTTCCCTGCAGGTGAGGATGCGGGGGCAAAGGAGGTCCCTGCGTACAGTTGTTCACTGCAAAATGCCAGTACTTTTCCAAACCGCGAAAAAAGTCCCGTCAGAAACCACGCGATTCCGCTCGCTATTCCCTGGAAACGCTTCGGTACGGATCTTGATGTGTCTGTCCAATATACAGACCCGAACAGGAGGTTTCCCTTACATGTACACGCTTCAGAACGAGAGAGGCTCGAGTCTCCTGCTCGCCCTCGTGGTCCTGACCGTCGTGGCGCTCGCAGGTATCGGCCTGGCTCTCACGACGGTATCCGATCGATACGTTTCCAGCTTCGATCGTGAAAGTGCGAATGCACTCCATTCGGCCGAGGCGGGCCTTGCGATCACAAAACAGTTGATCATCGATGAAGCATTCACCTTCACGGACTCCGACGGCAACGGACAACCCGATTTCGTTCACACCGACAGCCTCCCGTGGGGCGATCGTTTCGAGGTGTTCGGTGAAGCGAACATATCGGTCGCGGCCGCCGAAGGCCCGTACGGGGCTCCCACGATGGATCTTTACGTCAACGCTTTCTCGAATCGAGGAGTTCGCCAGATCTACAGCCAGATCGGCCACGGCTCCTTCCTCGACTATGCGCGCTTCGTTCAGGATGAGGGAACATCCTACAGCTGCGCGGCCGTGCAGGCGGGCAAGGTCTTCGTAGGCGGCGACCTGGACGCTCCGGCGAAGTCCTGTGACGCGGGCGCCGAGAACATCTTTCTGGAAGACGTGGAGGTGGTGGGGATCGTGAACGACCCCGAAAACGCCATCTTCATGGGTGCTCTGCAGACCGGAGTCGATACGATCGACTGGCTCGGCTCCATCGATTTCGACGCGGTACGACAGAAGGCGATGGGGCTGTGCAGCAACTGCAGCAATTGCGACGGATTCGGTGAGGTGGGCATCTATATGAACGAGGATCCTCTCGGGATCGGAACGAACGGCGAGATCGACTTTTCGCTGTTCGATTTCTACACTCTGCTCGGAAGCGATACGGTCATCTCCTATAACGGTGTAAACGTTCCGAACCGCCTCAACGGCAACCCGCTCAAGAGCAGAGAGTTCAACGGGATCATCTTCTATGAAGGCGACGGGTTCGTTCGAGGCACACTGGACGGTACCAGCGGCCGATCGATCACCGTTTGGGCCGCAGACAATGTCTGGGTCATGAGTCACATTCAGTGCGGCTACGTCGGCTACGACGAGGTGACCCGGCTTCCGAACGGAACGGGAGACCCGGTGAATGTCGGGCTCATCGGCTATAATCACATCTATATCGAAAAGTTCACGCCTCAGATTCTGTTTATTGACGCGGCGATCGTCGCGGTGAACGAGAACTGGGAAATCTTCAACGAAGGCCTCGGAACGCACAGTCACACCGAACCGCCCGCCGGCAACTACGATCTGGATCTCGATGGGATCGTCGGTGAAACGCCCGTGAACGACTATCCTTACGAAGGGGTGGGCTGGGACGAAGTCGTAACGGCGGCGAACGCGAAAGATACATGGCTGCTCCAGATCACCGGACCGATCATCACGCGATACAACGGCAGCGCCGGCGCGTGGGATTCCCCCGCGGTTTTGAAGGACGCGGTCGGCCCGACCCAGATCTACTCGTACGATCTCGACATCGTGGACTTCCCGCCGCCGTGTTTTCCGCTTCCGGTCGGCTCCTGGCGTAACCTGGCCTGGTCCGAGGTCGTCGAAGTGCGGGACTGATTCCGCCTGATTCACCTTCGAGAGGCTTTGCAGAGATTCGTAGCTCATGTAGCATGAACGCATGCTACGAGAAGCTCGCAGCGTGCTCTACGTGCCGGCGCACCGGCCCGCGATGCTCGCGAAGACACAATCGATTCCGGCCGACTTCTTCGTCGTGGACCTCGAGGACGGCGTGGCGCCGGCCGAAAAGTCAGCCGCCCGCGACAACGTGAGAGAAGCGGCGGGGAAGGGACGGCTTCCGCACGATCGCTGGGGACTTCGCGTCAATCACGATGGCTCGAAATGGTTCGAAGACGACATGCAACTCGCCGAAGAGGTGAAACCGCCGGCGGTCGTGCTTCCGAAGGCGGAGGATCCCGTCGTCGTCGCTTCGGTCGCGGGTCGCGTGACGGGCGACGACTGCGCGATCGCGTTGATGATCGAGACGGCGCTCGGCGTGGGGCGGGCGCGGGAGCTTGCGGCGGCCGACGGATCTGTCAATGCGCTCTTCTACGGAGCTGCCGATCTCGAGCGATCGCTGGGTGCGCGGCCGGGGGCGGATCGCACCTGGGAGCGCCACGCGATGTCCGAGATCGTACTCGCCGCGCGCATGGCGGTGTGCGCCGCGATCGACGCGGTCACGTTCGCGTATCGCAACGAGGAGAAACTGGAATCCGACGCGCGCGTCGCGCGCGAACTCGGCTTCGACGGGAAGGGTTGTATTCACCCGGCTCAGATCGAAACGATTCATCGGGTGTTTTCGAGCACGAGCGACGAAGTCGAGTGGGCGGAGCGTGTGCTCCGGGAGTGGAAAACGCAGGATGGGGAGCGCGCCGGCGTCGTGGTCATCGGACACGAAATGATCGAGGGGGTGCACGTCGAGATCGCCCGCAGGATCCTCGCGCGGCGTGCTTGAGCGCTGAAGCTCCGGCGCTTCACCCGAGCTCCAACGCCTTTATTTGACCTCTAAAGCTTCATCTCTCGCTTGATCTTTTCGAATCCTTCGCCCATGGCGGCGACCAGCGCGTCGATCTCGTCGTTGCCCATCGGGGTCGACAACGTGAACGTGCAGGTGTTGATGACCAGGAATCCGGACTCGAACAGGTGGTCGAGTATGATCGCGAGCATCCGGTCCTGTTCGTCGGTCCGGTACGCCTCGCGATGGTTCCGCGGCGGCTCCGGCCGGAAGTGCACGCGGAACATGGACCCGCCTCCGGTCACACATCCAGGAACCCCGGTGTCTTTGAGAGCGTCGCGAATCCCCTCGACGGCGCGCAGCGACAGATGGTTCATCCGCGCGACCGCCTCGCGGTCGAACTTGCGCATCGCGGTCAGCCCCGCGGTCATCGTCACGGGGTTGGCCGAGAACGTACCCGAGTGCGGGAACCGTATCTCGTGGGCCAGCGGGTTCATCACTTCCATCACGTCCGCGCGTCCGGCGATCGCCCCGACGGGGAACCCGCCGCCGATCATCTTGCCGAGCGCGGTCAGGTCCGGGCAGAAGTGGTAGCGCTCCTGGAACCCGCCGTGCTCCATGCGGAACGTGATCACCTCGTCGAAGGCCAGCAATGTATCGTGGTCCAGCGTCCATTCCCGGAGGGCCTTCACGTATTCCGGATCGGCGGGGACCAAGCCGACGCGGTGCGGCATCGCGTCCAGTATCACGCAAGCGACGTCATCCTTGTGCCGGTCGAGG
>JABDJQ010000602.1 GCA_013002425.1 Gemmatimonadota bacterium | reverse complement strand
GGCCGCCCCGAAATCGAAAAGGACCAGGTGGGCGCGGTCACGATGGTCGGCCCGGATATCGTGCGGGACGCGACGCGCAAGATCGGGGAAGAGGGCAAGCTCCACACGAGCAACGTCGAGTGGACCGCGATCAAGGGCAAGTACTTCGCGGTCGCGCTCGAATTCGACGGCGACCCCGGCGCGGAAGTACTGATTCGCAAGGCCCCGGCTGTCGATCGCGCCTGGTTCGAAGCGAAGATTCCGATCCGCTCGCCGATGGGATCGAGCGATTCCTTCGGCCTCTACCTCGTGCCGCTCGACTTCGAAATCCTCCAGGCCGAAGGACACGGCCTCGAACGCATGCTCGACCTCGGGTGGGCGATCATCGAGCCGATCTCGCGCCTGCTGCTCAAGTTCATGAACTTCCTCTACAAGTTCATTCCGAATTACGGATGGGTGATCATCATCGTGTCGGTGGTGTCGAAGGTGATCCTGCATCCGCTGAGCCGCAAACAGTTCCAGTCGATGAAGGACATGCAGAACGTCCAGGGGCCGATGCAGAAGCTTCGCGAGAAGCACAAGGACGACCCGCAGAAGCTCAACAAAGAGATGATGGAGCTCTACAAGCGGGAAGGGATCAACCCGATGGGCGGTTGCTTCCCGATGCTGCTGCAGATGCCGGTCTTTTTCGCGCTCTTCCAGGTGCTCAACAAGACGATCGAACTCCGGCACGCGTCCTGGTTCGGCTGGATCAACGATCTCAGCCGGCCCGAAGTGCTCTTCGAAATGCCGTTTCCGATTCCGTTTCTCGGCTCAGGATTCAGCCTGCTCCCGATCGTGATGGGCGGGCTCATGTTCTGGCAGCAGAAAATGTCGACAGTCGATCCGCGTCAGAAGGCCATGGTCTACATGATGCCGATTCTGTTCACGTTCCTGTTCTACAGGTTCCCGTCGGGGCTCGTACTTTACTGGCTCGTGAACAACGTGATGTCGATCGCTCAGCAGCGAAGCATTCAGAAGGCGGGCGGCAAACCGAAAAAAGACGCGGACGCCGGCCCCGGCGCGGACGCCACAACACCCCAACCAGCCGCCGGAAAACATTCCAAGCCCGGCAAGGCGAAAGCGCGCGGAAAGAAGTCGCGCGCGACAGCAAAGGAGATCACATGAACAGCGTCGTCGCCGAAGGCCGCACCTACGAGGAAGCGGTCGAGCACGCCATTCAGAAACTCGGCGTGCGCATCGACCAGGTCGAAGTCGACGTGATGGAGGAGAAGCGCGGGATGCTCTTCGGCCTCTTCGGCGGAAAGGTGAAAGTGCGCGTTACGCACCAGAGCTCGACCGAAGACCGCATCGACGAAATCCTCTCCGGCATCATGAAGCATATGGCGATCCCGTCGCAGGTCGAAGTGGCCAAACGCGGGCCGGACTATCTCGTGAATATCGGCACCGTCGACTCGGACGGCCTGCTGATCGGAAAGCGCGGCGAAACACTGCACGCGCTCGAGCATCTCGTGAATCGCATCGTGCACAAAGACCCGACGGAGCGCGGGCGTATTACCGTCGACGTTTCCGGTTATCGCGCGCGCCGCGACGACCAGCTGAAGACGCAGGCGGCGGGCATGGCGAAGAAGGTGCGGGAAACCGGGCGTGAAATGTCGACCGACCCGCTCTACTCGCCCGACAGGCGCGTGATCCATCTCGCGCTGACGGACGCGGACGGCATTCGGACGTACACCGTGGGAGACGGCCTCGCACAGGCGGTCGTCGTCGCCCCGCAGGGATCCGGAGGCGGACCTTCGCGCGGCGGACGGGGCGGACGCGGGCGTGGTGGCCGCGGACGCGGCCGTGGACGCGGTCAGGGCGGCGGACGTCCGAAAGAGAACCGCGAAG
>JABDJQ010000575.1 GCA_013002425.1 Gemmatimonadota bacterium | reverse complement strand
GTCATAGTCCGGGCCGTTCGGCGCGTAGTCCCAGGTCCAGTCGATGACCGGATGTCCGCCCGTGTAGATCCACTCGTTGAAGAACCATGCGAGCGACGATCCGTACTCCGTTTCGCACGCGGCCTGGAAGTCGCCGGTCCCGGCAGTCGAAAATGCGTGGTTCGCGAGATAGCCGTTCATGGCCGCGAAGAACGCCGTGTCGCCCATCACCTTGCGCAGCATGTGGAGCACCACGCCGCCCTTCTCGTAAACGACGGTCCCCCACTTGAACGTGGGGTCGTAGATCGGGTACGTCAGCACTCCGGCGTTTCCGAGATACGGCGCCATGAGCTGGTTCGTGACGTAGTTACGATAGCCCGCCGCGCCGCTCTGCGACTCGACGAAGAGCGCTTCGCCATACGTCGCGAACCCTTCGCTGAGCCACACTTCGCGCCAGTCTTCGTACGTCACGAGATCGCCGAACCACTGGTGCATGAGTTCGTGCGCGAGAATGTCGTCATTCGCGGTCGTTCCGCTCATGAGCGCGGTCGAATGCGAAACGCACGTCTGATGCTCCATGTCGCCGATCGGAGTCGTGACGTACGAGAACTTGTCGTACGGGTACGGCCCGAACAGCGACTCGAAGTGCGCCATCATCGCGGGGACGTTCGCAAACGTGCCCGCCGCAACCGGCACGAGATTGTTGTGCACGTAGTACGTGATCAGCGGGTTTGCGGTGTCGGGAATCGCCGTGTACTTCGCGACCGAAATCGACATGAGATACGTCGCGATCTGGTGCGTCTCCCGCCAGTGGTGCGTCTTCCGGCCGGTTACGCTGTCGGTCGTAACGCTCACGAGCTGCCCGTTCGAGACCGCGGTCTTCGGTCCGTTCGTCTCCACGTAAATGTCGCATGTGGCCTTGTCGCACGGCGCGTCGACGCCCGGGAACCAGTAGCGTCCCATCGAAGGAGGATTCGCGTCCAGGCCGACTCCCATGCTGAAATCCGTGATCGGGAACGGGAAGAACCAGAATCCGCCGAACCCGCCGCTCTCCGTGTCGGGCGTCCCCGAATAGACGATTTCGATCGCGAATGTCCCGCCCGTGTCGTACGTGGTGTCGAGGTCGATCGTCATGACGTCGCCGGTCTGGGCGTACGGGAGCGCGTTCCCCGCGCGCGCGACCGAACTCGCGACGAGATCGCGCAGGTCGAGCTGCACGCCCGTGAGGCCGTCGACCGTGCTCTCGATCGTGATGATCGCGGTCCCTTCGAGGGTCGACGTCGACCGCACCGGATTCAGGTGTAGTTCGTAGTGCTGCACGTCGAACGAGTCGGGGCATACCGTGGGGGCCGAGATCGCATCCGCCGGGCCGCCGCGCATTTCGATCACGCGGGCCGGGATCCGGATGATCTCGCCGTCGTCCCCCGCCCGGAATCGCTCCGAGGGGCGGATCACGTCGGCGTCGGAAACGCCGGGCGCAGCACCCGCCACGAGCAGGAGCGCGAGAAGCGTAAACAGTGCGAAGGGTGCGTGATGCGGGCGTTTCGTTCGTCTCATGGGCCTCTCTCGGTGGTCGGGACATGCGGATCGTATGTTTCGTATCATTATAGCAGACAGACCAAAGCGCTTGCATGGATCGGGCCGCTGGCCTACGATTGGCGACATTATGCACGATCCCCTTTTTCAGAAAATGGATACGAAGTCGCCACACGGCCGTCTCCCGAAACGGAGCGAAGCCGACCCGCAACATACGTGGCGGCTGGAAGACATATTCGCGTCGACCGAGGAGTGGGAAGCCAGTTTCGCCCGCGTCCAGAAGCTGATCGACGAGGTCTCGTCGTACAAGGGCCGTCTGGCCGAATCCCCCGAAACGCTTTATTCGTGTCTGCAGGCGAGCGACGACCTCGGTCGCATCTTCGATTCGCTCTACGTCTACGCGCACCTCTGGCGCGACCAGGATACGGGCAAGCCGGAAGCGCAGGCGCTGGCGGACAGGATCACGATCCTCGCCACGAAAGTGCGCAAGGCGGAATCGTACCTTTCGCCCGAAATTCTGAGCCTGGGTGCCAAGAAGATCGACCGCTATCTGGCCGAACACGAAGGTCTCGTTCTCTACCGCATGTTCCTCGACAACATTCTGCGCACCGCGGCGCACACGCTGACGCCGTCGGAAGAAGAGCTGCTCGCGAGCGCCGCGAACGTGTCGCAGGGTCCGCGCAACATCTTCAACATGCTGAACAACGCCGACATGAAATTCCCCGAGATCAAAGACGAAAAGGGGAACATGGTCGAAGTGACCAAGGGACGGTACGCGCAGTTCATGGAATCGCGCGACCGCCGCGTACGCAAAGACGCCTACGACGCGCTGCTCGGCACGTACGGCCGGTACCAGAACACGCTGGCCGCGACGCTCAGCGCCAACGTGAACCGCGACATCTTCTACGCGCGCGCGCGCAAGTACGACAGCTGTCTCGAAGGGGCGCTCGACGCCTACAACATTCCCGTGGGCGTTTACGACAACGTGGTGCGCGTGGTGAACGAGAACCTCGAGCCGCTCCACCGCTACATGTCGCTCCGGAAGAAGATGCTCGGGCTCGACGAACTGCGCCCGTACGATCTGTTCGTGCCGATCTTCCCCGACGTGGACGAGAAGATGAAGTACGAGGAGTGCGTCGAGACGATCGTGAGCGGCCTCGCCCCGATGGGCGAAGAGTATGTCGGCCTGCTCCGCAAAGGCTTCGACTCGGGCTGGGTCGACGTCTACGAGAACGAAGGGAAGCGGAGCGGCGCGTATTCGTGGGGCGCTTACGGCACGCATCCCTATATCCTGCTGAACTTCCAGGGTCGTCTCGACGACATGTTCACGATCGCCCACGAAATGGGCCACGCGCTCCACACGTACTTCACGTACTCGACGCAGCCTTATATCTACGGCAACTACTCGATCTTCACGGCGGAAGTCGCTTCCACGACCAACGAAGCGATCCTGATGGACCATCTGCTGAAGAATACCGACGACCCGAAGCGCAAGCTGTTCCTGCTGAATCACTATCTCGACCAGATCCGGAGCACGGTGTACACGCAGGTGCTGTTCGCGGAGTTCGAGAAGGCGACGCACGAACGCGTCGAGGCGGGGCAGCCGCTGACGGCCGACGAAATGGGTACGCTTTTCGAAGGGCTTTACAAGAAGTACAACGGGCCGGAAGTGGTCGCGGATCCGTCGACCCGGATCTACTG
>JABDJQ010000764.1 GCA_013002425.1 Gemmatimonadota bacterium | reverse complement strand
CCTCTGGCTTCTCTGGACCGCGGCACTCACGCTTCCCGTTCTGCTGATCAATCACGGCGTGGCCGGGATTGCGAATCCGAATCTGCTGCTGCTCGCGGTAACGACACTCCTTCTATTCACTTCCGGTCTCAAGTTTTATCGCGGCGCATGGTATGCGCTCAAGAACCGCGCCGCCAACATGGACGTGCTCGTCGCGCTCGGCATTACCGCGGCGTGGGCGTTCAGCGCGGTCGTGAACGTGGCCTCTTCCGCGGCCGGAGTCCGCTACGACGCGACGAAGACACAGCCCAAAGACCTCGTTGCCGCCGTCGAGAGGGCAGGATACGGGGCGTCCCTCGAAGACGAAGAGGGGGAGTCGTCCGGTCCGTCGGAGCGCATGTGGCTGCTCTGGACCGCCGCGCTTACGCTCCCCGTTCTGCTGATCAATCACGGCGTTGCCGGAATCGACAATCCGAACCCGCTTCTGCTCGCGGTCACCACGCTCCTCCTTTTTACTTCCGGTCTCAAGTTTTACCGCGGCACGTGGTACGCGCTCAAGAACCGCGCCGCCAACATGGACGTGCTCGTCGCGCTCGGCATCACCGCGGCCTGGGCGTTCAGCGCCGTCGTGACGCTGCTCCCGGATCGATTCCCCGGCGCGATCACGCACTTCGAAGCAACGGCGATGCTGATCCTTTTCATCCGCTTCGGGAAGATGCTCGAAGGCGGAGCCAAGAGGCGTGCGGACGAATCGCTGCGGGCGCTCGTACGCCTTCGTCCCGATCACGCCACTGTCGTAAGGAACGGCTCGCACATCGATGTGCCTCTCGCGGAGGTAACCCGGGGTGCTTCCGTGCTCGTGCGGCCCGGCGAGAGAATTCCCGTCGACGGGGTGATTCTCGAGGGCTCGTCTCATGTCGACGAATCTCCCGTAACGGGCGAGTCGAACGCGATTTTCAAGAATGCGGGCGATACCGTCACTTCGGGAACGGAGGCTCTCGACGGAAGCTTTACGCTGGAGGCAACGGCTGTCGGCGGCGACACGTTCGTCGCGCGCATGATTCGCATGGTCGAAGAAGCGCAGCTCGACCGCGCCCCCGTGCAGCGCATGGCGGACCGTCTCGCGAACGTTTTCGTGCCGATTGTCGTCGCGATTGCGAGCGTTACGCTCGCTGTCTGGTATTTCATGGCGGGAGGCACGTTCGCGTTCGCGCTGGAACGCGCCGTGACCGTGCTCGTCATCTCCTGCCCGTGCGCGCTCGGACTCGCGACGCCCACGGCGATTCTCGTCGGCACGAGCGTCGGCCTCCGCCGCGGGATTCTCTTTCGCAAGGGATCCACGCTCGAACGGATCGCCGGCGTCCGCGCCGTGCTGTTCGACAAAACGGGCACGATTACGCGAGGCGAAATCTCGCTCGAGGGCATGGCGATCGACGGCAACGACGAACTGACGGCGCTCACCTGGGCGGCCGCGGGCGCGGGGCGTTCGCTGCATCCGCTCTCGAAAGCGGTTGCGGAAGCGGCCATGGAACGCGAGATCATCACGGCCGACCCGATCGACTTCGTCGAAGTGCGCGGCCGGGGACTCACGTACGGACTCGAGGGCGCGAAATTCGCGTTCGGCGCGAAGTCGCTCGTGGAAGAGGATCGCCCGCACCCCGAATTCGACGAACAGGCCGACGTCTGGGAGCGTGACGGCTATTCCGTAGCATGGCTGCACAGGGACCGCGAACCCGTGGCGCTTTTCGCGCTTCGCGACGAAGCGCGCGAAGGCGTGCCCGATACGATTGCGCGGATCGAGCGTCTCGGCATTCGTACGGCGCTCGTGTCAGGGGATTCGCAGCAGGCGGCGGAATCGGTCGCCGCGCATGTCGGAATCGGCAAGGTGTACGCGCGCGTTTCGCCCGAGGGCAAAGTGGCGATCGTCGAAAACGGGCAACAGGAGTTCGGCCCCGTGGCGATGGTGGGGGACGGCATCAACGACGCGCCGGCGCTCGCGAAAGCCGACGTCGGCATCGCGGTCGGCGCGGGCACGGACATCGCGAAGGAAACGGGCGACATCATCCTGGTGCAGAACAACCTCGAGGACGTTGCCTCGGCGATCGAACTCGGCAAGGCGACGCTCGCCAAGATACGCCAGAACCTGTTCTGGGCGCTCATCTACAACGTGATCGCGATTCCGGTGGCGGCCGGCGTCTTTCTCCCCTGGGGAATCGGGCTCCCGCCGGCCTACGCGGGACTCGCCATGGCGCTCTCGTCCGTCGCGGTCGTACTGAACTCGGTCGACCTCAGACGCTGGCAACCGGTCGGCGTCTGACAAACGGCACAAGCTCCACTCGTTACTAAAGTTACGACAAATCAGGCCGATCTTTCGGTAGTGGGATTGGTCCTCCCATTCGCAATTCGATATACTCTGAACCTTGCTCTTTTCCATAACAAGGTAGGCTCGTACTCGCATGAAAATTCTCGGCATTCACGATGGTCATAACGCCGCCGCCTGTCTCTTCGACGACGGAGAGATCGTGGCGGCGATTCAGGAAGAGCGTCTCACCCGCACGAAGAACGAAAACCGCTTCCCGCACGATTCCGTGCGCTGGGTGCTCGAATATACGAACACCGACATCGCGGATCTCGACTTCGTGGCGATGCATTCGAAGCATATGCCGCCGCACCGCACGCGCGAGCAGATCATGGAGGAGTACGCGCAGTCGCAGGACCTCACCTACTCGGTCAAGCAGATGGTGAAAAAGACGCCGGCCACGGACGTCTATCGCCGTCGCCGTCGCGAGGAGCGGCTGTCGGAAATCCGGCGCGCCGGACTTCCCGAAGACAAGACGGTCTTTCTCGATCACCACACGTGTCACGCGGCCGCGGCCTACTACGGTTCGAACTGGTGGAACGAGGGCAAGGTTCTCGTTCTCACGTGCGACGGAATGGGCGACGACCTCT
>JABDJQ010000435.1 GCA_013002425.1 Gemmatimonadota bacterium | reverse complement strand
GTCATCATGTATGCGTCGACGCGCACGAAGTCGATCGAGCGCGCCGTCAAGGAGTCGCTGCGGAGGCGGGCCCGTCAGCTCGAGTACAACGCCGAGCACGGCATCACGCCGGAATCGATTCGCAAGTCGACCGAGAAAGTGATGCTCGCCACGGAAGTCGCCGATTCGAAGCGGCGCCCGGGGAAGGAGACCGAAGAGGTCTTTCCGATCAACCCCGACCTCTCTCGCGCCGACATGATCGTGGCGCTCGAGGACGAAATGCTGAAAGCGGCGAACGAACTGGAGTTCGAGCGGGCGGCATCGATTCGCGACAGGATTTTCGAACTCCGTTCGGAGTCGATCTAGCCCCGAAATACGAACCCCCTCGCCCTTCCCGGTTCCCTGCTGGTAGACTGACCCCATGAACGAACGGCTGCAGACACTGATACGCGCCGCACTGCGGGAGGATCGCGTCGACCGTGACGTGACGACCCTCGCCTCGGTGCCTGCGGGTCATCGTTCGCGCGCGCGCATCATCGCGAAGGCCGCGGGCGTGCTTTCGGGGACGCGCGCCGCGGACGCGGTGTTCCGGCTCGTCGATTCCTCGCTCACGCTCGCGTGGGAAGCGACGGACGGCGACCGCGTGCGACCGAAAGACGTCGTGCTGCGCATCGAAGGGAGCACGTCGTCCATCCTGCGGGCCGAGCGGGTGGCTCTCAACTTCCTGATGCGTCTCTCGGGGATCGCGACCGAAGCCGCACGGTACGTCGAAGCGACGGGCGCGAGCGGCACGGAAATCCTCGACACGCGAAAAACGACGCCGGGGCTCCGGTTACTCGAGAAAGAAGCGGTACGCCATGGCGGGGGCACGAACCATCGTGCGGATCTGGCGTCGATGGCGCTCCTGAAAGAGAATCATCTGGCGGCCGCGGGCGGCATTCTCCCCGCGGTGGCTGCCTGCCGCGAGCGCTTTCCCGGCATTCCGGTCGAGGTCGAGGTCGTCGATTTCGAGGGACTGCAGACCGCAATCGAATCCGGCGCGGATCGCATCATGCTCGATAACTTTACGAACGAAGAGATCGCGTCGGCCGTCGAGAGGACCCGCGCGACAGGATCCCGCGTCTATCTCGAAGCGAGCGGCGGTTTCGACCTCGCGCGCGTTCGCGCGGTCGCCCCTCTCGGTGTGAACGGCATTTCGATCGGGGCGCTCACGCACTCCGTTCGCTCTCTCGACCTCTCGCTTCTGCTGGAAGACGCGGCCATATGAGCCGCTCCGTCTCCGCCCGCCTCGACGAGAGCTTCGTCGCCCTCTTCCGGGAAGCCCCCGGCGCGCCTTTGCCCTGGACCGCAATCGCCACGGCGCTTTCACTCTCCCTCGAGGACGTGCAGGCGGTCGTTGCGAGGCTCGAACTCGCCGGCTACGCATTCGACGTGAGCCCCGATCGAGGCGTTGCCATTCGCGAACGGCCGCGTTTTCTCGTGCACACGGAGGTGTTTCCCTGTCTCGACACGCGCTGGCTCGGTCGCGTGATTCGCTTCTATCGCACGGTCGAATCGACGAACGATCTTCTGCTCGCTGCCGCCCCCGACGATGCGGAGGGGCTGGTCGTATTCGCGGAGGAGCAGACCAGAGGCCGCGGTCGCCAGGGGCGCCGGTGGGAGGCGCCGGCGGGGCGCGCGCTGCAGTTTTCGATTCTGATCCGGCCGACGCGCGGGGTGTGGGAGGCGTCGGACGCGACGCTCGCGGCCGCCGCGGGCATGGTGGACGGGTTGCGGGAAGCCACCGGAGTCACGGCCCTGGTCCGATGGCCGAACGATCTCAGCGTCGACGGACGAAAGCTGTGCGGCATTCTGAGCGAATATCGAACGGCCGCGGGTAACTTCGTGATCGGCATCGGTCTGAACGTCAATCAGACGGAAGAGGAGACTCCCGAAGGGGGAACGTCGCTTCGCGTGCTGACGGGGCGCGAGACGGCGCGCGGGCCGCTGC
>JABDJQ010000398.1 GCA_013002425.1 Gemmatimonadota bacterium | reverse complement strand
GGTTACGACTGGGACCATCCGGCGCTGATCGAAACGTACCGCGGCACGCAGTTCGGCTCCCCCGTCGATCACAACTACAACTGGCACGACGCGATTACGGGGGCGGGGAACGGCGGAATCTGCGTCCCCGACTCGCCGGTTCCGTGCGACGATCACGGGCACGGCACGCACACGGCGGGCACGATGGTCGGGGACGATTTCGGCGCGAACCAGATCGGGGTCGCCCCCGGCGCGGAGTGGATCGGCTGCCGCTGCATGGACCAGGGGGACGGCACGCCGGGAACGTACGCGGACTGTCTCCAGTGGATGATCGCGCCGACCGATCTCGCGGGGAGCAATCCCGACCCGGCCAGGGCGCCCGACGTGCTCAATAACTCGTGGAGCTGTCCCGCGTCCGAAGGGTGCACGGATATCAACGTTCTGAAGACCGTCGTCGAAAACGTGCGCGCCGCGGGGATCGTGGTCGTCGTGAGCGCCGGGAACGAAGGGCCGGGCTGTGAAACGGTCGCGCGACCGATCGCGATCTACGACGGCTCTTTTTCGATCGGCGCCACCGACATCAACGACGACATCGCCGGGTTCAGCAGCCGGGGCGCGGTATCGGTCGACGGCAGCGGCCGCGCGAAGCCCGACATGTCGGCGCCGGGCGTCAACGTGCGCTCGTCGATTCCCGGCGGCTCTTACTCGTCGTCGAGCGGAACGAGCATGGCGGCGCCGCACGTTGCCGGCGCCGTAGCCCTTCTCGTATCGGCGAATCCGGGGCTGCGTGGCGACGTGGATGCCATCGAATCGATCCTGACCGCTACTTCGGTCCCGAAGACATCGGGGGAAACGTGTTCGGGGGTGCCGGGCTCTTCCGTTCCGAATCATACGTTCGGCCACGGTATTCTCGACGTCTACGCCGCCTACCTCGATGCCCTGAATCAGGCCGTCGGCGTCGACGGCGCGGAAACCGTTCCCGCCCGGAGCACCGTTCGGAACGAACCGAATCCGTTCAACCCGGCGACGGCGATTCATTTCACGCTTCCGGCGGCGGGCGCGGTCACGATGACGGTGTACGACGTGCGAGGCCGCGCGATCCGTTCGCTGCTTGCGGGCGAATCGCTCGGCGCCGGGCCGCAGACGGTGCGCTGGGACGGCACGATCGACGCGGAGACAGAAGCGCCGTCCGGCGTCTATTTCTACCGTATCGAGGCCGGCGCGTTCCGCGCAACGGGCCGGATGAACCTCGTACGGTGAGCCTGAGCCGTCATGACGCTCTTCCGGTAACGCTGCGAATCTAGTGGTCGATTCTCGCGATCTTTTCGTGCAGCGACGGGATCTTCATGATCGCGGCTGATCCGTACCACGGGTGCAGTTCCATGACCAGGCTCCCGGCCTGAATCGCGGGATCCGTGGCCGTCAATGCCTCCGCTTCTTCCAGAGTCTTCACGTCGAACACGTAGATGCCGCGCAATTCCCCCCCGTCGAGAAACGGCCCGGCCAGAACGAGTTTTCCGATCTCCGCGAGCCGCCCGATGTTCTCCATGTGCGCTTTCTGCAGCGCCTGGGACTCTTCGGGAGTGCGGTCGCGGTTCGGCCCCGCCTTCAGGAAAGCGATCACGTACTGACGCATGCCGTAGTCGTCGGCGCCCACTTCAGCGGCCAGCTTCTCGTCGAACGC
This sequence comes from Gemmatimonadota bacterium, assembly GCA_013002425.1. GTDB lineage: Bacteria > Orphanbacterota > Orphanbacteria > Orphanbacterales > Orphanbacteraceae > JABDJQ01. The sequence goes on along the minus strand of JABDJQ010000398.1, from coordinate 7,931 downwards.
GTCGGCCTCGGGCGCTTCGGTCCCCGCCGGAGCGGCCGCGACTGCCGGGGCGGCTGCTCCAATCGCCAGCGCCACGAAGAGACCATGGATCGTATGCACGAAAGCTCTCATGAATATCCCCCTCGATTCCGTGTGTGTTCCTCGATCGATCGTGACACAGGATGGCGGGCTCGTCCAGTTGGTGAGCCGCCCGGCGTGTCGCAGGCGCGCCCGGTCCGCGGACTCGAGCGTCGTGCTATTCTGCAGATGCGGCGCGCAGGCATTCCGCACCGGGGCGCCGGGGCGCCGGGGGCGACCATGCGAGGGAGGGATACTTTGGATTCAAAAGAACGCTTTGCCGCGACGGCGGATTTCTATCATCGAAGCCGCCCGTCGTACCCGCCGGAATCGATCGACTGGATCGTGAAGGCGACTTCGCTGCCCTCGACGGGGCGTGTGCTCGATCTCGGCGCGGGAACGGGTCTGTTTACGAGGCTCTGGCAGGAACGCGGATATGACGTGCTCGGCCTCGAGCCGAACGACGAAATGCGCACCCTGGCCGAACAGGAGGGAGGGCGCTATGCGAAGGGTTCGGGCGAAGAGACGGGGCTCCCCCCGGGGTCGTTCGATCTCGCCGTGGCGGCGCAGGCGGCGCACTGGTTCGATCTCGACGCGGTCTTCGCGGAGATGCGCCGTGTCGTGAGGCCGCCCCATCCATTCGTCGCGCTCTGGAACATTCGAGCCGATGTCCCGTTGCTGCGCGAGTACAACGATCTCCTGGTCGAATATTCGCACGAGTATCGTGCCTGGGGCGGCAAACTGCTGAGCGCCAGGACCATCGAAGCGTTTCGTGAACGCGCCGACGTCCGCGACCTCGTCGAATCGCAGTTTCGCTACGAGCAGCGCCTCGACTACGAACTCTTTCACGGGCGGGCGTTTTCGAGCTCGTACGTCATTCACGGCATGAAGGACCAGGACGGGTTCGCGCGCGATCTCCGCGCCCTTTACGACCGCTACGAAGAGGGGGGGCGGGTCGTGATGCCGTACGACACGATCGTATTCGCCTGGCGTGTCGGACCGCCTTCGGCTCGATCGGATTGAACAAATTCACCCGCGGACTCGTCTTACTACAGTGACTTCAACTCTGATTCCGGGGAGGCGACGATGAAAAGAAGCGAAAGGGCAGTGGCGGGGATCGCGGCGCTGCTGCTGGCAGGCGCTCTGGCGGGCTTTGCGGGCGCCGCCGGCGGGGGGTACGGCGAAGGGTACGTGTTCGAAACGCGCGAGGGCGTTCTCGCCGGCCAGGTTCGTATCGTGGAGGCCGAAACGCGGAACGGCTTCATTCATATTCGATCGGGCGACGAGGATTCGGTGGCGGTCGAAGTGATCGAGAGGGTGCGGAAGCACACGCACGAAGACGCGGAGAAGATAGCGGACAAGGTCGATCTCACGATCGAAGCGAAGGGTGAGGTTCTGGTCATCAAGATGGACCGGTCGAAGTTGAGCGGAAAGGAGAAGAGCGCTTACTCCGCGAGCTTCACGATCACGCTTCCTTCCTCGATGTCCGTTCGAGTCGAGAGTTCCAACGGCGACATCGAAGTGGCGAAGGTCGAAGGGTCCGTTCACGCTTCGACTTCGAACGGCAACGTTCGCATGAAGGGCTCGGGAGGCGACGCGGATCTCCGTACGACGAACGGTGACATCTACGCCGATCTTGCAGCGGGCGACGTTTCGATGAGAACGACGAACGGCAGTATCAGGCTGGCCGGAGTGCGGGGCGACGTGAAAGGGCATACGACGAACGGATCCATCCAACTCGTCGTGGACGAGGAGAGCGATTTCCTCGTGGAGGCGAGCACGACGAACGGCACGATCGTTCCCGCCATCGACACGAAACGATTCGTCTGGGAGGCGAACAGAAACCGGACGCATCTCGAAGGCGAGTACGGTTCGGGCAGGCACAAGGTGTCGCTCAAAACGACGAACGGATCCGTGCGGATCGAGGAGATCTAAGAACCGTTGCGTCGCGCGACGAGCACGGTGACGTTGTCGGCCGCCTCGCGTGTGAGGGCGAGGGCGATCAGCTTGTCGCAGATTTCCTGCGCCGAATTCGACTGCGTCACGACCGCGCCCATCTCGCTTTCCGCCACTTCGTTCGAAAGCCCGTCGGAGCAGATAATGAGCGTCGCGCCCGCGACCCAGTCGTCGGTCGCGTCTTCCACGTCGACCTGCAGGGTTTCGCCGACGCCGACGGAGCGCGTGAGCAGGTGGCGGGGGAAGCGGTGCAGCAGCGCTTCGTACTCGGGCATCCGCTCGGCTTCCGCCGCAAGTGTATGGTCGTTCGTCACTTTGCTGATGGAGTCGTTCTCGGCGATGTAAGCGGAGCTGTCGCCGACGTGGCCGATGATCAGGCGGCCGCTCGAAAGCAGCGCGGCGGTGCAGGTAGTGCCCATGCCGTGCAGCGCGGGTTCCGATCGCGCGCGGTCGAAGATCGTCTGATTCGCGCCTTCGACAGCAGCCTGAATCCACTCCTCGATGGCCGAATCGTTCGTTTTCAGGAACGAGTCGCGTATGCTTTCGACAGCCAGGCGTGAAGCGACTTCGCCTCCCGCGGCGCCGCCCATTCCGTCGGCGACGACGAGAAGCGTGCCCCCGCCCGGTTCCTCGCGATGAAAGACGCCGTTCGAATCTTCGTTATTCTCGCGGCGCTTCCCGACGTCGGTCTTCACCGCGATGTCGATGTCTGTCGGCTTCATGCACGCCCTTTCCGGTCGATGACGCTGATTCCACACTGCTTCACGTTCTAATCATACCATCGAACCGCTCGAAGATCAGCGTGTAACCCGGACGCTACTCCGTTCGCGGTTTCGGCTCGATCGTGCCGCCGCTGAGGTCCGTCATGAGGCCGCGGATCCGCTCCGGTATCGGCGCGGACCGGCCCGTTTCGTAGTCGAAATAGACCAGCACGGACTTCGCTTCCGCGATCAGGCGGCCGCCCTGCTTCTCGGTGAGCCGATGTTCGAAACAGAACGAGCTCGTGCCCATCCACGCGACGCGGACGCCGACGCGGATTACCTCGCTCTCACGCGCGGGGCTGCGGTAGTTCAGTTCCGCGCGCGCGAGAATGAACGGGACGGTCTCGAGAGACCGCCCCGGTTCCACGAGCTTCCAGAAGGCCATGCGGGATTCTTCGAGATAGGTGTTGTAAACGGCGTTGTTCACGTGACCCATCGGATCGAGGTCGCGAAACCGCACCGGAACATCGAAACTGTGACCTGCGTCCGCCACTATTTGGACGCGTATTTGACGCTGCAACCGTAAGGCTGCGTTTCGGTGATCTGCACCGTTTTGCCCTCGAGGCACTGGTCGAGCGCCGCTTTCACGTAGTTGACGTCTCCGAGCGTGCTCGGCGTCTTGTTGTTGTCGATGGCGCCCTGGTAGAGCAGTTCGCCCGTCGGCGCGATCACGAACATGTGCGGCGTCGTCTTCGCCGCGTACATGCTGCCGACGCGGCCGTCTTCGTCGATCAGGATCGGGAACTCCATTCCGTATTCTTCACGCGCGGCGCGGTTCCGTTCGAGGCCGTTCCCCTGCTTTCCGGGCGCGCCGGAGTTGATCGCGAGCCAGACCACATCGCGGCCTTTCGTTGCATTATAGAGGTCGTTCATCGTGCTGTGATTCAAATGGTGCTTCACGATATAGGGGCAATCGGGGTTGAACCACTCCAGTACGACCGTTTTTCCGGCCGCGAGGTAGCTCTTCAGTTCGTGCTGCTTGCCGTCCGTATCGCTGAGCTTGAAATCGGGGGCGGGGGCGCCGACTTTCGCGGGGCCGGTGTACGCCGTTTCGGCCGGTTTCTCTCCGGCTTTCGCGGCCGCGTAATCCGCGGATCCCTTCTCGTACTTGCATCCGGCGGATACGGCAAGAATCAGGAATGCGGCAAGCAGGCTGGTCGTTCGTATCATCGTATTCTCCATTTCGATCGGTTTCGATTCGTTCTTATTGTGTGTCACGTTCCGACGAGGGCCGGCTGTCGATCCGTGCCGGCGGTCTGTTCCGCCCCTCCCATACGAGTACCCCGGCGGCCCGTATATCGGTTCCTTCGGTTTCGAAAGGCACCACGAGAGCGGGTTCTTCGAGCCGCTCGTCTTGATAAGGGGGGGCGAACGGCGAACTCGTCTCCGCCGGATAGAATACGATCGAGGCCGCGTCTTCGTCACGCACGATCATGCGGCCCCCGTCCCACGAGATCCGGGCCTCCGTGTCCGCGAGCGGCACGGGGTAGCGGCCGGCGAGCCTTCGAAACGCCCCGGCCGCCTCGCGGGGGACGCCCCGCGACTCTCCGACGGGTACGCGGACCACGACTTCATCCGCGCCGAACTCGCAGACTTCGTGACAGACGACCCATTCCAGGGCGAGCCGGAACACGAGCGTGTCGGCCCCGGCGGGGAGCGGATCGGGGAGCATGCCGGGTACGCGGAGCATCGTTTCGTCGAAATAGACGTGATCGACGATATTCCCGGGGGACACGTAGCGTACGGGCGCGGGCCATTCCGCGTCCCCGAGAGTGGCGCCTTCTGGCGCTTCCAGAACCGTGAACGTCATCGGCGAACCGGAGTCGTTCTTTCCGTTCCAGTAAAGATGCCACTCCGGCGCGATCGCGAAGTGCACGCCGAGCGTGAACGGTTCGCCCGGCGCGACGGGGCCCGGGGAGTACAGAAGCGACGGGACGACCGGGCCGTTCACGAACCTGTTTTCGCCGCAGCCGAGGGTCAGAGAGAGCAGTAACAGGGGGATGATAATGCGTATCGGGCGCACGGATTCTCCGTTACAGGGGCTTGTTGATCCATCCCGGGGGACGTGTCAGGAAGCGAGCTGGAGAACAGACTTCACAAGGCGGGCAAGAGAGTCGGCTTCCATCTTCTTCATGACCTTAGCACGATGGGCTTCGACTGTCTTGTTGCTGATATTCAGGTCGTTCGCGATGTCTTTGTTCGACTTCCCCTGAACCACGAGGTCCATGACTTCGCGCTCGCGGCGCGTCAGCCTTCTCATCCGCTGAAGCAGCTTTTCGCGCGCGTCACGCTGCGTTCGATGGACGTGGTCGATCGAGAGCGCCTTCTCGATGCGGTCGAGAAGATCCTGTTCGTCAAACGGTTTCTCCAGGAAGTCGAGAGCCCCGGTCTTCATCGCGTTTACCGCCATGGGCACGTCGGCGTGACCCGAGATCACGATCGCGGGAATCGTGATTCCCCGGCTCCGGAGGATCTGAAGCAGTTCGAGACCGCTGGTATCGGGCATGCGGACATCGACGATCAGGCAGCTGACCGGCATCGGCTCGCATGTACGCTCCAGGAATTCATCCGCGCTGGAGAAAGTCTCCACCTGATAGGATGTCGACTCGAGAAGCCATTTGAGCGAACTGAGAATGCCTCGATCATCGTCGACGATGAAAACGGTCCTGTCCGGTTGCGTCACTTTGCGGTATTCCTCTTCTCGACGGGGAGCACGAGCCGAACGGACGCTCCCCGGGTCATTTCACCGATTTCGAGGCTTCCGCCGTGCGATTCCGCGATCGTACGCGCGATGGCCATTCCGAGCCCCATGCCGTCTTCTTTCGTCGAGCAGAACGGGTCGTAGATCTGCTCGCGCACGGCGGGGGTGATACCGGGGCCGTTGTCTTCGACCGCCAGGGTCAAGTCTCCTCCGCGCATTCCGGCCGATATCCTGATGCGTCGATCTTCCCGCGGGAGCGATTGAAGGGCTTCCATCGAATTCCGTATGAGGTTCAGTATGATCTGCTGGATCTGCGTGCTGTCTACCATCAGTTCGGGCAGATCCGCGGGGACTTCCTCGAAAAGCACGATTCCGTGCCTTCTGAGATCGGGCTGGCAAAGCGCTACCATTTCCTTCACGAGGCCGTCGATGCGATGCGGCGCGCGCACCGGCTCCCGTTTTCGGACGAACTGCCGCAGCTTGCGGATAATCGAACTCGCGCGCTCCGCCTGCCTCTCGATATGGTTCATCGCTTCGAGAAGCGTGTGCTGCGGGAGGTCGCCGCTTTCGATCCGCCGGACGCACCCTTTTGCGTAGTTCATGATCGCCGTGAGCGGCTGGTTCAACTCGTGGGCGAGGGTCGTTGCCATCTCGCCCATCGTACTGATCCGTGACATGTGAGCGAGTTCCGTCTGCAGCTTGTGAATGCGCTCTTCCGCCCGATACCGCTGTTCCAGTTCGCTGTTCAGCTGTGCGTTCGTGAGCTGGAGTCCCGCCGTACGCTCCGACACGCGGCGGTCGATTTCCTCGTACGCTTCCGCTTCCGCCTTCGCTGCGGTGTGCTGGTCCGTGATGTCGAAGGCGCCACCGGCCACTCCGATGATCTCGCCCTGTCGATTGCGAACGGGACGCGCCGTGGCGCGGAAATGGTAGCCGGCGAATATGAGAGCGAAGAACACCTTTTCGCCCTGGCGCGCCCTGGCGTGGACGGCTTCGGGGTCGGGGTCGTCCGGCGCACTCTGAAAGACCTCGGGCACTTGCTGGCCGAGGAGCGCATCCTCGCCGATTCCGAGAATCCGGAGCGCGCCTCCCGCCACCCGTTCGATCTTCAGGTCGAGATCGGTTTGCCAGAAAAGAGAAGGATGGTCGGTAAGAAGAGAGACCCACTCCCGGTTCGTCTCTTCAACAGGCGGGTGACCGGGAGCTGCAGCGTCAGCCTCTTTGTATGCCGGCTCGTCCCTCCGGCTGGTTTCCGATGAAGACGCATGTGCGTCATGACCCGGTTCACTTGTTCTTGTCTTGCTCACGGGGTGCTTGCTCCTCGATCCGCTCGGCATTATACCGCAGATTTGTCCGTTTGTACGGTCCTCGTCTGTCGGGGCTTTCTTACAAAGGGAAACCCGAACCCGACGAAGGTTCTGCTCCAAGGATCGGCCGGTTCCCGACATCATTGAGTAACACGTACCCGCTGTGTCAAGAAGGAATCGAGGGATCACCCTCGACGCCGCATGGTCTCCCGGCGGAAACGCGGACTTTAACACGTTGTGCGGTTGTGATTTATAAAGAAAAATTAATAATCTGCATGACGATACGGACGATAGCCCGGCCAGATTCCGCGCTAATCTGTATGGACTCCATAGTAAATTACTATCATTCCGGCGGCGTGAACAGGAACGGGGCCTTGAACGTAACGGCGCCTTCGGGGATCGCCGGGAACTTCCACCCCTGAATCTGGCGGATCGCACACGCCGAGAGGGCGGAGGAGCGAACCGTGTCGTCGACGATGACGGCGTCGAGGACGTTGCCGGCGGGTGCGACCGTGATGGCCACGACGAGCTTTCCGCGAAGCCCGGGCGACTTGTTCAGTTCGTTGTCGTAGCAGAACTGGATGCCGGCCGCGTACTTCCGAACGACGGCCAGAAGCGAAGCGTTCGAACGATACTCACCCGATGCTCCCGCACCGCCGGCCGCGCCGGACACATTGCCGGAGCCGCCGCCCGAGGAGCTCGAAGATCCCCCGCCGAGCACGTCGCCCACCGACTCGATCGAAACCTGCGAACCCGCGAGCGCCGACGTCGTGCCCGCGAGATCCACGCCCTCGGGCCGCCCGGCCGGGACCGCCCCCGACTCGTTTCCTGATCGGGCGCCGCGCACCTGGCGCCGGCGCGTGGCGCGTTCCGGCTTGTCGTTTCCGCCCGACTTCGAAGCCTCGAGCGAACTCGAAAGGTCGGCGAGCACGGCGTCGAGCGACCCCGTGACGTCCGCGAGCTTCCCCGCCACTTCCTCTTTCGCCTTCGCGCGCCCGAGCTGCCCCTTGTCGGGCGCTATCTTGTTTTCGTCACGCAGCTTGCGCGCGCCCGGCTCTTTCGGCTCGGGATCCGGCGTTTCCGTATTCGTTTCCGGGACGATCGCTTCCTCCTGAGGCGCGATCGCCTGCGCCACCGGCTTCGCAAGGA
>JABDJQ010000369.1 GCA_013002425.1 Gemmatimonadota bacterium | reverse complement strand
GACAAACTGGACGACGGCCACTTTCACACGGGCCCGCGCACGATCGTTCACGTCGCAGGTGACGCGAAGAACGAGCGCGCATGGGAACCGTTTGCCGCGTGCGGATCCGGAACGGTCGATGTCCGGCGCAATCTCTATAAGAACGTGCTCGGGAACCGTGTCGTGTTCGAAGAAGTCGCGCCCGCGTTCGGTCTCGCGTTCCGCAGCCGGTGGGCGGCCTGCGACGAGTTCGGCTGGGTGCGGACGTGCACGCTCGCGAACACGGGCAAGTCACCCGTCTCCCTGTCGATACTCGACGGCCTTCGCAACGTGCTTCCGTGCGGCGCTGCTCTCTCGATCTATCAGACCGCGAGCAGCCTGGTCGATGCATACAAGCGCGTCGATCTCGATCCACGCACCGGCATGGGCATCTATTCTCTGACGTCCAGGATCGTCGACCGGCCCGAAGCGGCGGAGGCGCTGCGCGCGAACGTCGTATGGTGCGCCGGTCTCGAGGGAGGGGCCACCGCGTTTTCCGGCGGTGCCGTCGACGCGTTCCGTCGGGGCGCGCCCGTATCCGGCGACGACGTTCTGACCGGGCGCCGCGGCCACTACTTTCGAACCGCGAAGATCGAACTGAACCCGGGTGCGGAAGCCACCTGGCACATGGGCTGCGATGTCGGGCTCGATCACGCGAACATCGCTTCCCTTCGGGCCCGGATCGCCGACCGGGCCGGCATCGCCGAACGGATCGAAGAGGCCCTCGATCGCGCGGCGGACAATCTCGTGCGGAATGTCGCGAGCGCCGACGGGCTTCAGATGACGGCGGCGCCGATTACGGACGGCCATCATTTCGCGAACACGCTCTTCAATAATATGAGGGGCGGAGTGTTCGCCGACGGGTACGCCGTCGACGCCCGCGACTTCGTCGACTTCCTCGCGTCACGCAACAGGCAGGCCGCGACCCGGCTGCGGGCCGACTGCGAAGAGCTCGGGGAAGGGCTCGACGTCGCTTCCCTCCTCGAAATCGCCGAGGAGAGCAAGGA
>JABDJQ010000307.1 GCA_013002425.1 Gemmatimonadota bacterium | reverse complement strand
CCATCAGGTACTTGAGCCGGTCCGGCGGCTCGCCGTAGAGCAGGTTGTGCCGGCGCGTCACGATGATCAGGTCGTCCGCGACGAGCCGGTGCCCGCGTTCGATCAGATCGAGCGCCAGTTCGCTCTTGCCGATACCCGCGCTTCCCGTAATGAGCAGTCCCACTCCGTAAACATCGACGAGAGTCCCGTGGATCGAGGTCCGCGGCGCGAAATACTGATCGAGATACTCTGTCAGTCCGTGAATGAACGGCGTCGTCGACTGCGGAGTCCTGAGCACCGGGATGCCCTTGCGGTCCGCCTCCGTCATCAGGTACGCGTCGTATTCCAGATCCTTGGCTATGATCAGGCACGGGATGTCGAGTTCCAGAAGTCGATCGATCGCTCGATGACGTTCCGGTTCGGAGAGCGTCTCCAGAAAGAGCATCTCCGTTTCGCCGAGAATCTGAATCCTCTCGGAGAGAAAGTTCTCGCTGAAGCCGGCAAGTGCAAGTCCCGGGCGATTCACGTCGCTGACGGTGATCGGCTGGCCGTGTCGCCACGATTTCGTCAGAACTTCAAACTGAAAGGATTCGCCCTTCTCTTCCACGAGCCGGGCTACGGAGAGCTCAGGCACGACGGCACGAATGCGCGAACGTGTCAGTCCTCATCTTCATCCTCACCCGTATCGCTTTCCCCCGTCATCTCTTTGAGCTTGTCGCCCTTGTGCTTGTCCTGAATCTTGTCTTTGCGCCGACGGATCTGTTCTTCGAGTTTCTGACACGCCTGGTCGACCGACTGATACATGTCTTCGGATTCGGCGTGCCCCGCAATGTGAAAGCCTTTGCCGTGCAGCGTCACTTCCGCATTGTGGCGATACTTCTCGACCATCAATACGGCGTGCGCCTCGAGCAAGGGGACACCGTACTTCGTCATCCTCTCCAGCCTGTCGTGCGTGTGTTCTTTCAGTCCCGGGGTGAGATCGAAATGACGGGCCGTGATCGAGATTTGCATCGGCGACTCCTTCCTGAACCGGGCAAGGGTGTCTTAGAATTTCTTTCGATAACGGGCGGACAGAATACCCATCTGCTCCCGATATTTGGCAACTGTTCTCCGGGCAATGATAAGGCCTTCGCCCTTCAATTGCTCCACAATCTTTTGGTCGCTGAGCGGCCGTTTCTTGTCTTCGTTCTCCACGAGTTCGTTGACGCGGTCCTTGACCCGTTTCGCCGAGACGTCTTCTCCCGAGTCGGATCGAATGCTCGACGAGAAGAAGAACTTCAGTTCGAACACCCCGCGCGGGGTCTGCACGTACTTGGCGGACGTAACGCGACTCACGGTGGATTCATGCATGCCGATCTGGTCCGCCACCTGCTGGAGCGTCATCGGCTTCAGGAAACGGATCCCGTGTTCGAAGAAGTCGATCTGGTTCTCGACGATGGCCTTCATGACTTTTACCATCGTGCGTCGACGGCGTTCGATGGTATTGATCAACTGCGCGGCGGCGTTCAGCTTTCCCTTGATGTATTCCTTCGTTTCCGGATCCGTATTCGTGCCGTTCGTCATGTACTTTTCATATGCCCGGGAGATCCGGAGGCGCGGCACGTTGTGGTCGTTCAGGTAGACGACGAACTCGTCGTCCACGCGATCCACGATAAGGTCCGGCGTGATGTAGCGCGGATCTTCGTCGGTGTACAGGAGCCCGGGCCTGGGATTCAGGTGCCCGATCTCCTTCGCCGCTTCCTGAATTCCCTTCGGAGTCGTCTTCAGCTTCCTGGCAATATCCGCGTACTTGTTCTCGACAAAGTCGTCGAAGTGAAAACGAACGATCTGGTACGCGAGGCTTTCCGTGTCGCATTCGGCCTCGAACTGCAGCAGCAGACATTCGCGGAGATCGCGCGCACCGACTCCGGCCGGTTCGAACGACTGAATCAGAAAGAGCGCCTCTTCCATCTGGTCCGTTTCGAAACGGACGCCATGCTCCTTGAAGAGCGACTCGGCTGCTTCTTCGAACGTGATCGTCAGGAATCCACGCTCGTCGAGACTCCCTATCAGGAACTCGCCGATCAGCTGGAGGTCATCGGACTTCGCCGTCATGCGGAGCTGGGAGAGCAGGTGTTCCGAGAGATGAACGGTGGTCGAGAGGACCCGTTCGTACGTGTCGTCGTGGTGTTCCTGCTCGACCTTGTAGTTGTAGTCCGACGGGGAATGGAAATACTCGTCCCAGTCGACTTCGCTCTGGGCGTCGTCGAGCTTTTCCCCTTCCGACGGCTCCTCGCCGTCCTTGCGGTCGGGCGTCGCCTCTTCGGTTTCCACGCGTTCCTGCTCGGTTTCCTCTTCGCTGTCCGTGAGCTCGTCGACCTCTTCGAGGACCGGGTTCGTCATGATCTCCTGCTTCAGAACCTGCTGGAGCTCGAGCGTGGGCATTTGAAGAAAGCGGAGCGCCTGCTGAAGCTGGGGCGTCATGACCAGCTTCTGCGTCTGGAGCATCCGGAGCTGCAGTCCCGCTTTCATTTCCATCGTGGGTTCCTCTTCCGGTCGATCAGGACCGGCAGGCTAGAGCCGGAACTTCTCGCCTAGATACATCTCGCGCGCTTCCGGGTTGTTCGCGAGCTCTTCCGCGCTTCCCGAGAGAAGCACCTTCCCTTCGAACATAATGTATGCCCGATTCGTAATCGAAAGCGTTTCACGAACGTTGTGGTCCGTGATCAGCACGCCGAGTCCGCGTTCACGGAGTCCGGCGATAATCTCCTGAATGTCCTGCACCGCGATCGGATCGATCCCCGCGAACGGCTCGTCGAGCAGCAGAAACGACGGCTCCGTCGCCAGCGCCCGGCAGATCTCGGCCCGCCTGCGCTCACCGCCCGAAAGCGTATAACCCTTCGATCCGGCGAGGCTCGCGATCCCCAGTTCTTCGAGAAGCCGCGCCGCGCGGGCTTTGCGATCCTTCGAAGAGAGCGGCATCGTTTCGAGCACCGAAAGCACGTTCTCCTCGACCGTGAGCTTCCGGAAGATCGAACTCTCCTGCGGCAGATACCCGATTCCCATCCGCGCGCGACGGAACATCGGATCTCCGGTGACATCCTTCTCGTCGAGATAGATGCGGCCGCGCATCGGCTGAATCATTCCGACGATCATGTAGAAGGTCGTCGTCTTGCCCGCGCCGTTCGGCCCCAGGAGTCCGACGACCTCCCCTCGGCGCACTTCGATCGTGACTTCCTTCACGACTTCGCGCCCGCGGTACGCCTTCGCCAGAGAGTCCGTTCTGAGAACGTTTCGCTCTTCCGCCATATCGCCTATCGTGAGCGGTCGATCGTCTTCGCGACAACGTCCCGCTTGATCAGAGTTTCGTTCAGTTCCGGATCCGTCTCTAGCCCGTAACCCGTGATTTTTTTATTCCCGCGAAGGATTGTCACGAAGTCGTCCGTAAAAATCCGCTCTTGCTCATCTTGGTATTGAATCGACTCGGTTTCAACCCGTGTCCCTTCGACATTTTCGATCACGACGTTGCCCGTTGCATGCATGTCACTCGAACCGCGCTCCATGGTTCCGTGATCCGCGGTCAATGTGGTCGAATATTTCTCATTTTCGTAAAAATCGATGATCAATCCATCGGCCTCGACGCGCTCCGGGTTTTCGTAATAGCGGAGGAGTTCGCCGCGAAACTCCCAGACGAC
>JABDJQ010000306.1 GCA_013002425.1 Gemmatimonadota bacterium | reverse complement strand
CCCCCGTCGAGCAGGTGATCGATGTGATCGACCACGCGCAGAAGAATCGTCTGATACGTGGTCTGGTCGAGCTCGTCGAATCGCGCAATCAGGTCCGCCGCCGTCTGCTCGTTCCAGGGAAGCGTGTGAAACCGTTCGAGGCAGGGCAGGATATCATCGCCGAGCCGGCGGCGAACCTCCTCGCGCTTCGCCTTCGTTGCCCCGGGAACGCCGTCCTTCCAGACGCCGTTCCAGAAGACATTGTGCACCATTCCCGCCGCGACCATCATCGCGGGTTCGCCGATCTGGACCAGAATGCTTGCGGATCCGACGCCATGCGCGGAAAACACTCTTCCCGACGAATTCACTCTTCCCGTGAAGAGCTCGATGCCGAGTTCGTACGCCTCGCGGACCAGGGCGAGATCTTCATCCGAATAGCCGGCGGCAATCATCTGGTTGTAGAGTTGGAGATTGGTCTGTGCGATCGGATGCTTCATGCGTTTTCCCCTCGCTTCTGCGTGGATTGCGACGACGTTCCCTCGGGGGCCTTCAGATGATCGAGCGATCGCAGGAGGGCCCGCCCCGTATGATATCCGGCTTTCCAGGGACCCGCTTTTCGGCCCTTCGGCCCGAGTATCGGCCGGACACGCTCGTGCCATTCGCCCCCGGTCGCGTCCGCCTGTTTCTTGTCGATCCAGTCGAGCGTGGCGGCGAACGCCTCCTCATCCGGTCCGTCCGGAGGAAGGAGCGCAAGCAGCCCTTCCGCCTGCACCCACCAGATCTTGTCCTTCGCGGTCGCGCTCGCTCCTGCCGGGCCCGACTTGAAGAAGCCGCCACGTTTTCGGTCGAACCCGTAGCGCAGAGCGTTCTGAATCAGTCGCTCCGGCTTGTCGCCGACGGCAAGGGACGAACCGAGCCGCTCGCGCGCGAGGCGTGCAAGCCAGCCGAGTTCGAGATCGTGGCCGTACGAAACGTGCCCTTCGGACGAGAGAGCTTTCCGCGACCAGTCATCGCGAACTGCCTGGATTCCGGAGACCGGCTCGTCACGAACGAGGCACGCGAACAACCGCTCGACGGTCTCTTCCAGTTCCTGTCGTGATTCGCCCCACTCGTCAATGGCAAGAAGCGTTTCCATTATATGCAGGTTCGTGTTCAACGTTCTGTCGCCCGCATTCGTGCCGATCAGCGTACGCGCGCCGGAGGGGAGCGGGGTCCAGTCGCGTGTCATCGCTTCTTTGTAGCCCCCGTGCTCGCGGTCGCGCGCTTTCCCGTTCACGCGCGACAGAATTCCACGCGCGAGTTCCGCCGCTTCGGGCGAATCCGTCATCGCGTGATACTCGGCAAGAGCGTAGATCGCCTGGAACTGCGCATAAAGATGTTTGCCCGGTTCCGTCGGCGCTTTTCCGTTCTCGTCCACTTCCCAGAAGACGCCCCCGTGCGCCGGATCGATCAGCGCTCTCTTGATGAACGCGAACCCGTGATGCGCGCTCTCGCGATGAAAATCGTTTCCGTACGGAGAGCGGGCGACCGCCGAGAAAAACCAGAGCATGCGCGCCTGGGCGACCGCGCGTTTGTGCGCGGGGCCTCGATCCCGCCCGTGGCCGTCGTGATTCAGATGATATCCGCCGCGCAACTCGTCGACAGCGTGGCGCTCCCAGAACGGAAGCACGTTCTCCCGGAGAAGGCGTTCGAGGATGTCGGAGTACGGTCGCACAGGTATGTAGAATGGTAACAGAAGCGATACGGCGTCAGCCGGAAAACCGGACGGACGCGAGCCGCGCATCCAGTTTCGCGAGTCGCGCGGCGAGTTCAGCCCGGCTTTCCGCGCGCACCGTGATATGGCCGAGCTTGCGGCCCGGGCGCGGAGCCTTCCCGTAGTCGTGCGCGTGCACGCCTTCGATCGAGAGCAGGGGGGCGGGGGCGGGCATCGTGCCGATACAGTTGCGCATCGCGACGGCGCCGAGCGCGGCCGTCGAGCCGAGCGGCATGCCCGCGATCGCGCGCAGATGATTCTCGAACTGGCTCGTTTCCGCGCCTTCGATCGTCCAGTGTCCGGAGTTGTGGACGCGCGGCGCGAATTCGTTCGCGAGCAGTTCGCCTTCGTGCTCGAAGAATTCGAGAGCGAGCGTCCCGACGTACTGCAGCCGGTCGAGCAGCCGGCCCGTCAGCTCGCACGCGCGCTCGGTCGTCCGATCGTCCGGCCGGCTCTCCGCGCTTACCAGAATGCCGTTTTCGTGGGTATTTTCGGAGATCGGATAAAATGCCCGCGTTCCGTCGCTCCCCCTGACCGCGATGACGGAGATCTCGCGCTCGAATGGAATGAAGCGTTCGGCGATCAGGCGGCTCCCGCCGAGTTCGCGCAGCGCGCGCGTATCGCCGTCCGCGTCGCGCACGATCCGCTGGCCCTTCCCGTCGTAACCCTGCGAGCGCGTTTTCAGCACGACGGGCCGGCCGAACGCGCGGACGGCCTCCGCGAGATCTTCCGGGCTGTCGACGGTTCGGAACGGCGTCGTCGGAATCTCGAGCTCCTGAAAGAGTCGCTTCTCGCTGTTTCGGTCCTTCTTGATACTGAGCGCCTCGAGCGGCGGATCGAGCGCGATGCCCGAGAGCGACCGGAGCGCGGCGGCGGAGATGTTTTCGAACTCGAACGTGAGCTTGTCGGACTCGTTCGCGAGCTGAGCGAGAAGGTCGAGGTCGTCGTAGGCGCCGTGGAGCGCTTCTCCGAGTGGAAAGGCGCACGCGTCGGGCGCGGGGTCGAGAAAGAGAAACCGGAAGCCGAGCGGGTACCCCGCGAGCGCCAGCATGCGCGCGAGCTGGCCGCCGCCGAGAATCCCGAGGCGCATCAGTCCGCTTCCCGCGGGTCGGAGAGATCGAGCACCGACTGCGTCTGCGCCTTCCGATAGCGCTCGTACGCCTGTCGAATCGGCGGGTGCTTCGCGCCCAGAATCGCGGCGGCCAGAAGCGCCGCGTTCACTGCCCCCGCGCGCCCGATCGCGAGCGTTCCGACGGGAACGCCTGCCGGCATCTGGGCGATCGAAAGAATGGAGTCGATCCCCGAAAGCGCCTTCGACTGCACCGGAACGCCGAGCACCGGGAGGGCGGTCTTGGCGGCCGTCATCCCCGGGAGGTGCGCGGCGCCGCCGGCGCCGGCGATGATGACCTCGAGCCCGCGGCCGGCGGCTTCTTCCGCGTATCTGAACAGTCTGTCGGGCGTGCGGTGGGCGGAGACGACTTCGACTTCGTGAGCGACACCGAGCGTCTCGAGCGTTTCGGCCGCGTGACGCATGGTCTCCCAGTCGGATCGCGATCCCATGATGATCCCTACGAGCGGTTTCATGATGCGGCCTCCTTTCGGAGCATCACGATACACGAGACGGGGCGAAAAATCAGTCCGCCGCCGCGCCGAATCGACCGCCCGAAGTTGTCGAACGCGAAAAAAGAGTGTAAATACCTAGCGGAGCGTCCGTGCCAATGGACAGTGCTCACCCCCATCCAGAGCATCAAAAGCAACTGTCCTCACCTGAAGAACGGAGGGAACTCTCAATGAAACGTTCGATTCAAGCTCTCACAATTCTCTTGCTCGGCGCGATCACGGCCCTGCCCGGCGTCGTATCCGCCCAGCAGCAGGGAGATTACGGGGATGCGCCCGAAGGGGCGATCGCGTATCCCGGCCTCGGCGTAGTCGGTACGTTTCCGACGTGCATCGGGGGACCCGCGGGGTTCGTCTATCACGGTCTCCAGGTCGACCCGTTCCTCTTCATCGGCCCGTTCGTCGATCCGGAATTCGACGGGAACGCGGGCATCTGCCCGCAGCCTCCGTACGATCAGGACGAATGCGCCTTCGGCGACGGCGACTGCGGCCTTCTGTTCCCGAGCCCCTGCACGATTGCGGGCGGTGTCGTAACCACGTGCGTCGCGGGCGGCTCTGCTACGCTCGGCACCGTCTGCAACATCGCCACCTGGGGTGTCGAAATCGATATCGACGTCACGAACTTCACGAACCAGACGGCGTTCTTCAATCTGCTCGCCGACTGGGATCAAAGCGGTTTCTGGGGCGGATCTTCCGTCTGCCCCGCGGCCGCCGCGCCCGAATGGACGACCGTGAACGTTCCCGTACCGCCCGGATTCTCGGGTCCGGTTTCGGCTCTCGGCGCTCCGGCGTTCCTGATCGGACCGAACGCGGGGAAGGTGTGGTTCCGCGCCACGCTTTCGGATCAGCCGGTGCCGCAGGGATGGATCGGTAACGGCATATTCGAACTCGGCGAGTCGGAAGACTATCTGCTCGATATCATGGACGAGCAGACCGGTGAGAATCTCGAGTACGGCGACGCGCCCGAGAACTCGCTCGCTTACCCGTCGGCCGGCGTTTTCGGCGCCTTCCCGACATGCCTCGCGGGGCCGGTCGGCTTCGTCAGCCATATGTCCTCCGGCAGCGTTTACTTCGGGAACTCGCTCGACTTCGAAGTCGACGGCAACGCAGGCGTCTGCCCGCAGCCCCCGTACGACCAGGACGAATGCGACTTCTCGGGCGGCGACGCCGGTCTGCTGATCCCGGATCCGTACACGATCGTGGGCGGGGTCGAAGTACCGTGCCCCGGCGTGCCCGGGCAGCCGCTCGGCCGCCTCTGCCAGCTCATCAACTGGGGACCGGACGTCGATATCCTCGTGAACAACCTGCTGCCGATCGACATGTACTTCAACCTGCTCGTCGACTGGAATCGAGACGGCGTGTGGGCCGGGGCGGTCGTTGTCTGCAGTACGGTCTTCGCGCCCGAGCACGTCGTCGTCGACTTCGTGATTCCGGGCGGGTTCGCCGGTCCGCTTTCGGCGCTCGGCAATCCGGCGTTCGTGGCGGCCGCGGATGACTACGTCTGGTCGCGCTTCACGCTCAGCGACACGCCTGTCGGCCCGAACTGGGACGGCCAGGGTCAGTTCGATGAAGGTGAAACCGAGGATTATCTGCTGTGGCTCCGTGAAATCGACACGGCCGTACCGCAGACGAGGACCGAGCAGTCTTCGTGGACGGACGTGAAGGAACTCTTCCGCTAGCGGCAGCCGGTGGATGAACCTGATCGTGTTCGAAAAGAGGCCCCGCCCGTTCATGGGCGGGGCTTCTTACGTTTACGGCGTGAACCGGGATACGATTTCCTTCGCCTGGAACGCGGCGCGATGCACCCCGGAGCGGAAGTGGCGCGACTCCCAGTAGGGCGTGAGGGGCGCTCCGAAACCGGCCTTGAACGCGGCGATGGATTCCGTGTTGGCGCCCATGAAGTCGAGGGCCTCGTGTGATGCGTGGAACTCTTCGTACAGATGAAAGAGAATCAGCGATGATCCGCCGTGCTTCATGAGATCGGGGTCGGCGCCCGCCATCCAGTCGTACAGCACCGGACCGTCGAACACGATGATCCTGAAACCGTGCAGCCTGCCGTCGGCGCCCCGCGCTTCGTAGGCCGCCGCCAGCCCCGCGGCCGCCATCGCTTCGAACCAGCGCACCATGACCGCGGTCGGCACCGGCGGCGCCTGTTTGTGCCGCGCGTAGCTGCTTGCGTAGAGTTCGACCGCTTCGCCGAAGGCTGTCGTCTTCCGGACTTCGATCCCGCTTTCACGCGCGCTCTTGATCCGTTTTCGAATGTCGTACCGAAACTCGGCGAGCGCGTTCTCCGGTTCCTGCAACTCCAAACGAAATGTATACCGCGGAACGTGTTCCCAGCCGCTCCAGACGAGCGGCCGCAGGTCGGGTAGCGCGGGGTGATGAACGAGTACGGCCATCGGATGCCTTGCGCGGATGCCGCTTTCGATGGCGCCGACGACTTTGACCGTGCTTTCGACGTTCGCGTGAACGCGCGGACTCGTTGCCGCGCGGAGCACGATCCCCTGATACGGCGTGAACAGCGGAGGGAGGAGACAGTCGAACGCGGCCTTGCGCGCCCGGACGGAAATGACGCCGCCCGCGAGCTCGTCCTTCTTTCGGCACCCGTAGACGATCCACTCCTTCTCGAGCGCTTTCGCGAGAATGCGATACCAGGCCGTCGTGTTGAAGACGGTGCCCTGCGGGGAGGCGGCGACGAGTTCGTCCCAGGCGGAGTATTCGGCCTCCGGAAGCACGTCGAACGAGTATTTCTCCGCCATCTCTGTCTCCCGGCGCGCCTCGATCGGCGCCGTGCAGGGCCCGGACTTCATCGCGACGCGCGTGGCCTCGAATTTTTTGCGACCACGCGCAGCCGTCTCAAGATAGCCGTCCCGCGTGCAGGGTGCAACCGGCGCGAAAAGGCCGGGATTGCGAAGCAGGCCTCCTGTTTGCCGGCGCGATGATAGCAGAGGGGAACGGGTCGCGCAGCCGACTCGCCGGACAATCGGGCGGGTTTTCGCCGGTTTGCGCTGTTTGAGGGCAAACGGCCTCTGTTTCCCGGCAGGGGATTGCGCACGATTCGAACAGACCGGGCTCAGGGAGCGGCTTGACCGGTCCTCCGCAGGTCCTGTAAAATAAAGCGCTACACGGCCCCCACACCATGTTCCGTCAACTTGCGCGACGGCCAGGAGTTCTCCATGCGAGTTCGCCCCATTGTCTGCACAATCCGATTGGTTATCCTTATCATTGGAATTTCCGCGCTTCTGCCGAACGACGCGGAGGGCGGCTTCGTGGAAGTGGGAAACGAGATGGGCGTTGCGTATAACAGCATCGGGCGTTCCGTCGTATGGACCGACTTCGACGGCGACGGCTGGCTCGATCTCTATGTGGGCAACGTCGGCGAAAGCAACCTGCTGATGCGCAACCGGATTCCGAGCGGCCTTCCGTTCGTGAACGTCGCCGTAGCGCGCGGAGTTACGAACACGGCCTATCCGTCGTGGAGCGTGACTTCGGTCGACGTGGACAACGACGACGACCTCGACATTTTCGTTGCCAACGATCTTCAGTTCCCGTGCCGTCTCTATCGCAACGACAACTGGCTGTTTTCGGAAATCGGTCTCGCCGAGGGAGTGACGGGCGACGAAAACAACATGGGCGTCGCCTTCTCCGACATGGATCGGGACGGCGATCTCGACTTCCTGCTGTCGATCTGGGGACCGAACCTGTTTTACCGGGGCGACGGGCGTACCGGATTTGCGAATGTCGCGACCGACATGGGGACGGCCAGCGACGCGATCGGCTTCCAGGTTGCCTGGGCGGACTACGACAATGACGGCGATCCCGATCTTTATAACGCGAACATGCCGAACATGATCGGCCTCAACTCCCATCTCTATCGAAACGACGGCGGCGAGTTCGCCGACGTATCGCTTGCGATGAACGCGAATCTCGACGAGCGCGCACTCGGCGCCTCGTGGGCCGACTACGACGCCGACGGCGACATGGATCTGTTCGTCGCGCGAGGGATCTTCGCCGGAGTCGGCGTTGCCGAGCCGAACCGACTCTATCGGAACGACGGCAGCGCGTTTGTCGATGTCGCGCCGCAGTTTGCGGGCATGGCCGACTCGCTCTCTTCGATGTCCGGGATCTGGGGAGACTACGATCTGGACGGCGATCTCGATCTGTTCGTCGACGGCGGCCACGAGAACCAGCTGTTCCGAAACGACAACGCGTTTCTCGTGAACGTGGCCGCGGAAGAAGGGCTGATCGACTCGACGAACACGGGACCCGGGCGCGGCGCCTCGTGGGGCGACTACGATCGCGACGGCGACCTCGACCTCGTCGTGGTGCATCGCGGCGGCAGGATCCGGCTCTATCGCAACGACAACGCGAACGGCAATCACTGGCTTACGCTTCATCTGAAGGGCGTGGCTTCGAATCGCTCGGCGATCGGGGCGAAGGTCGAAGTGACCGCGAACGGCAACACGCAGCTTCATGAAGTCACGGCAGGCGACGGCTACTTTTCGCAGCAGTCGCTTCCGCTCGAACTGGGCGTGGGAAGCGCGACGAACGTTACGGCCGTGGTCGAATGGCCGAACGGAATCCAGCAGCAGATCGTCTCGCTTCCGGTCGACCAGGAATTCACGATTCTCGAAGATTTTCCCGTAACCGAGCAGGTCAAGTTCGCCGAGATCAGCAGCGCGCAGAATGTCGACGACACGGGCGACGGCCGCGGCTCCGCCTGGGCCGACTACGACGACGACGGCGATCTCGATCTGTTCGTCGCGAACTTCACGGGCCCGAACCGTCTCTGGCGAAACGACGCCGGCACGTTCGCGGAAGTCGCCGCGCTTCTCGGCGTCGACGACCCGGGCGCGGCATCCCTCAGCGCGACGTTCGCCGACTTCGATAACGACGGACTGCTCGATCTTTATGTTTCGAACAAGGCGGATCCCTGCCGCCTCTATCAGAACACGGGCGCCGGCTTCACGGACGTCGCCGGCGCGATGGGAATCGGCAACGCCAACATGGAACACTGGGGAGCGGCGTGGGCCGACTACGACAACGACGGCGACGTCGACCTCTATCAGACGCGCCGGCAGCAGCCCAACTCTCTCTATCGCAACGACGGTTCCGGCTTCTTCGACGTCGCGCCGTCACTCGGGGTCGACTACTCGGGCCGGCAGCGGATGGCGACCTGGGGCGATTACGACAACGACGGACTCCCCGATCTCTACCTCGTCAACATCTCGTCGAACGCGCTGCTCCGAAACACGGGCGCCGGCTTCACGGACGTATCCGTGGCCGCGGGTGTGAACGACGGCGGACGGGGAACGGGCGCCGCGTGGGGCGACTGGGACAACGACGGCGACCTCGATCTCTACGTGGCCAACGACGGCCCGAACAGGTTCTACGAAAACCAGGGCGCGGGGACGTTCCTCGCGAATGAAAACAAGCGTCGCGTCGGCTACCCCGGTCTCGATTACTCGCCGGTGTGGGCCGACTGGGACGCGGACGGGCGCCTCGACCTCGCGCTCGTTTCCGACGGCGGCACGATCCGGCTTCTCGACAACATCGGCACGAAGTTCCGCGACATCGGCGTACTGAAGGGGATCGGCGACTACGGCTACGCGCGAAGCGGCGGCTGGGCCGACTACGACGGCGACGGCGATCTCGACTTCTACGCGGCGCGCGACGGCGAGGCGAATCGCTTCTACGAACGAACGGGCGCCGCAGGGGGCAACTGGCTCCGGATCAGGCCGACGGGCGTGATCTCGAACCGCGCCGCGATCGGCGCGCGCATCGAAGTGGAAGCGAACGGAACGGTGCAGACGCGTGTCGTGCAGTCCGGTTCCGGGTGGCTTTCCCAGGGCGATCTCTGGCCGCAGTTCGGTCTCGGCGCGGCGGGAACGGCCGATCGCGTGACGATCTTCTGGCCGAGCGGCATCGAAGACGAATATCTGAACGTCGCGGCGGGTCAGGAACTCGCGGTAGAGGAAGGGGCCACTGTCACGAGCGTTGCGGACGCCACGCCCGCCCGCCCGCTCGCGATCATCGGAAACCATCCCAATCCGTTCAACCCGGTCACGCGCATCGCATTCGATCTTCCGCAATCGGGGCTCGTGGAACTCGACATTTACGACGCATCCGGCCGGCACGTGCGCCGTCTCGCACGCTCCGTGCTTCCGGCCGGCCGCAACACGGTCCGCTGGGACGGACGCGACGAGTCCGGGCGCTCCGTCGGATCCGGGATCTATTTCAGCCGGCTTCTCATGAGCGGCGACAAACGAACGCACAAGATGCTTCTCTTACGCTGAGGTACCGAAACGGCATGAGATTCAAACAGCTTGTACTCTGTATCACGGGAATCCTGCTTGCGCTTCCGGCGACGGCGTCCGCTCAGCACTCGGTCGCGCGTCTCTGGAACGACGCGATGCTCGAAGCGATCCGTACGGACTTTGCGCGCCCCACCGTGCACTCGCGCAATCTCTTTCATGCCGGAATCGCGATGTACGACGCCTGGGCCGCCTACGACAACATTGCCGAAACGTATTTCCTCGGCCGCACGCTCGGTGGCTACACGACGCCGTTCACGGGTGTTCCCGCGCCGGGCAATCTGCAGGCCGCGCGCGAAGAGGCGATCAGCTACGCCGTGTTCCGCCTGCTGAAGCATCGCTTCGTCAATTCGCCCGGGGCGTTCGAGGCTCTCGGGCGTTTCGATTCGCTTTTCGTCGCCCTCGGCTACGACACAACGTTCACGTCGACCGACTACACGACCGGCGATCCGGCCGCGCTCGGAAACTACATCGGAAATCAGCTGATCTTCTTCGGGCTGCAGGACGACGCGAACGAGCAGTACGAGTTCGCGAACGAGTATTATGAACCTGTGAACCCGGCGCTGCTGCCCGAAGAGCCCGGCAATCCGGACATGGTCGATCCGAACCGGTGGCAGCCGCTCGGCTTCGACAGCTTCGTCGATCAGTCGGGCAATCCGCTGCCGCTCGCGGTCCCCGAGTTTCTGGGGCCGGAGTGGGGGAACGTGACGCCCTTCGCGCTGACCGAAGACGACCTGACCGTTTACAATCGCGACGGCTTCGACTACTGGGTCTATCACGATCCGGGCGCGCCGCCGTATCTCGACACGCTCGCTCTCGGCGGCCTTTCCGAAGAATACAAGTGGGGCCACTCGCTCGTTTCGCTCTGGTCTTCCCATCTCGATCCGGCCGACAGCGTATGGATCAATATCTCGCCCGGCGCCATCGGCAACATTCAGAGCTACCCGACGACCTTCGCGGAGCATCGCAACTTTTACGACAAGCTGAACGGCGGCGATCCCAGCATCGGGTGGCCCACGAATCCGTCGACCGGACAGCCGTATGCGGACCAGTGGGTCCCGCGCGCCGACTATGCGCGCGTGCTCGCGGAGTTCTGGGCGGACGGCCCGGAGTCGGAAACGCCGCCCGGCCACTGGTTCACGATCGTGAACTACGTGAACGATCACCCGATGTTCGAGAAGCGGTTCAAGGGCGTCGGCCCGATCGTCGACGACCTCGAATGGGACGTGAAAGCGTACTTCGGGCTCGGGGGCGTCATGCACGATGCCGCCGTGACCGCCTGGGGAGTCAAAGGCTGGTACGATTACGCGCGCCCGATTTCGGCCATTCGTTACATGGCGGAGCGCGGGCAGTGCACCGACACGACGCTCACGAACTTCGATCCGGGCGGGATTCCGCTCGAGGCGGGACTGATCGAAGTGATTCAGCCGGGTGATTCGCTCGCGCTGCTCGATCCGGCGAACATCGGCAAGATCAAGCTGTTCGCCTGGCGCGGCCCGGATTACATCGCGGATCCGGAGTCGACGTACGCCGGCGTCGGCTGGATTCTGGCCGACAACTGGTGGCCGTATCAACGCCCGACGTTCGTGACGCCGCCTTTCGCCGGGTATGTCTCCGGCCATTCGACGTTCTCACGGGCGGCGGCCGAGTATATGACTCTGCTTACCGGGGACGCGTTTTTCCCCGGCGGCATGGGAGAGTTCTACGCCCCGATGAACGAGTTTCTCGTATTCGAGGACGGCCCGAGCGTCGACGTGACGCTGCAGTGGGCCACGTATCGCGACGCGTCCGATCAGACGAGCCTTTCGCGGATCTGGGGCGGCATTCATCCGCCCGCCGACGATATCCCCGGACGACTGATGGGTGACGTCATCGGACCCGACGCGTTCGATCTTGCAGAAAGCTACTACAACGGAACGATTACCGGCGTGGGCGATCCCGCGCCGCCGACATCCGCTTACGTTTTACGCCCGAACTACCCGAACCCGTTCAACCCGACGACGACCATCGAGTACACGCTGCCGTCCGACGCGCATGTGGAAGTCGTGATTCACGAAGTCGGCGGGCGCGAAGTCATCCGCCTGGTCGACCAGCACGAAACCGCCGGGACGCATCGCGTGATCTGGAACGGACGCGCCGCGAACGGCCGGGACGTCTCGAGCGGCACGTACTTCTATCGCCTGACCGCCCGCGATCATGCAGAACGCGTGACGCGCGCGGGCAAGATGTCGCTGATCCGCTAGACTGAGAACGCTCTGATTCCCTTCAAATGGCCACCCGTGGCCCGTTTCGTCGATTGCGTTTCCCTCTGAAAGCATATCGCTGCGGCAAAAACCGGCAGGACTGCTGCGGATTCACGATATACTCGACCCGACGACTTAGATTGCTGTAAGTGTCTTTATGTGAACATCTTACGCCAGTCTTGCCTTGCTTCGCCTCGCCGCTGATTGATACAATTCCCGGACAGAAACAAACACGACATCAAGGAGGATCCCCCCGTATGAAATTCCGCGTATCCGCAGCTGCCCTGATTCTTGTCGGTCTCGTTTCCGCCGGATGTTCTCAATCATCCGGACCGCTTTCGCCGACAGCCGACAAGAAACCGCGGGCGGATGTCGTTGCCGTGGACCGTACCGTCGAATCCGCGTGCGGCCAGAGCGCGCGCGTCCGTTTTCTCGCCGGGCAGCATATCGAGGTCGGAGATGTCACCGTTACGAACGACGAGAATACGCTCTGCGTCGATCTCGTGACCCGGGACGGGTGGTACATGGACGAGAGTCATGTGGCGATCGCGCTCACGCCGGAAGAACTTCCGCAGACGGGGGCGGGCAATCCGCAGGTGGGACATTTTGCGCTTTCCGATCGGCACGAGCCCGGGACGCAGAGCGTGAGCTACTGCATCGACCTCGGAGACGCCGGATTCGCAGGCGCGCAGGACCTCGTGATCGCGGCCCATGCCGTCGTGCACTTCGAGGAAGAGGACGACTCGAACGAGAAGGCCGTGCAGGAGGAAACCGCCTGGGGCGAAGGAACCGAATTCCCGGGCAACAGCTGGGCGATGTACTTCGCTTACGAGAAGCAGGACTGCGGCGGAGAAATTCAGGGCGAGTAAATATACTCGCGATTCCTATTTGTATATGTAACGAAGATACGGGCCCGCGCCTTCTGTGCGGGCCCGTTTTCATGCACACGGGGCATGCCCTCAGCGGGCGAACAGCTCCTTCAACTCGCTCCATGTCGCCGAAAGAGCGGCGGCGCGCCCGCAACACCGGTCGCGGGATCGATCACCGTCACCGTGCCGTTCATCGGCATGAGTTCGTGAACGCGGCAGAAGTACGGATACACGCCGGCCGTGTCGTCGAACGTGTACCAGAATC
>JABDJQ010000254.1 GCA_013002425.1 Gemmatimonadota bacterium | reverse complement strand
GCGGATACGTCGAAGAGTAGCAGCACTCGCCGTCTGTCGTGTTGCTGCCGAACCATGTTTCCGAAAGCACTTCCGAAGGATGTTCGAGCAGCGCCGACTCCTTCTTTCCCGCGCGGATCTCGATCGTCGGCGGACTGTCGAGCGTGAGGCGCACGTCCTCTCCGGGCGGGAGGATCAGCGTGCCGTCGGGCTTGAAGACCACGGCGCGGTCGGTCGTCCGGGGCACCGCGCGGATCGAGTCGTTTTCACCCTTGAACGTGAAGATCTGCCAGTCGAGTTCTTCGTCGGGCGCGGGAAGCTCGGGCACTTTTCTGCAGACCCCGGCGGCCGTGAGGTCCGCGACCGGGTCGATACTGCGTACCGCGCATTTCCAGCCGAAATCGGTCCGGCAGGCCACGAGCGAAATCGCGCCCACGGTCCAGACCGCGCACTGGCCGGTCTCGAGCGTGATCGGCTTCCACCAGGCTTTCTTCGCTTTCGGTCTGGCGTTCACATCCGGTTTCCCTGAACTCGGCGCGCTCATGCTCCCGCGTACTTCTTTTCGATCACGGGGAACAGATAGCCGTTGAACGTGGCGTCGATATCGTGCTTTGCGTCCCAGTCCCAGTCGGATCGGGCCCAGGAGTCGTCGACGTCCGAAGGCCAGCTGTCGACGATGCGCTGGCGTTTCTCGTCGGGCGCAAACGTGATCTCCGCGTGCGGGAAATGAGCGGCCACGCGGTCGCGGATATCGCCCGCCGTCGCCGAGAAGCTCGTCACGTTGTACACGCGTCGCTTCAGATGACCCACGTCGGCGCGCGCGAGCGAGAGGATCGCGTCGATCGCGTCGGGCATCGCCATGAACGGAATGACCGTGTCCTCGCGCACGAAACAGGCGTAAGGTTTCCGGCTCGCCGCGGCGTGGATCATTTCGGGGGCATAGTCGCTCGTGCCGCCCTGCGGCAGCGTGGTCGCGCTGATGAGTCCCGGATAGCGCAGACAGCGGAAGTCCACATTGTATTCGCTCGGCTCCTCCGCAAGCTGCCGGTAATGATTCGCGTAGTAACGTCCGAGTTGTTCGCAATACAGCTTGTTGCAGCCGTACATCGTCATCGGCGCGGTCCACTCCCACTCCTTCACGCTGCCGGCCGCACGCTTCGTTTCGAGATCGGGCAGGCCGAATACGGCGATCGAACTCGGGAAGAGGAACTTGACGGACTCGGCCGCCCAGCTCCCCTGGTCGCGCGCGAGGCGAAGCAGATCGAGCGTACCCGTGACGTTGACGTCGTGCGCCGTATCGGGCGTGAATTCCGCCCGCGTCGAAAGCAGCGCCGCAAGATGGTAGATCTCGCGCACCCGATACTCGCTCACGATCCTTTCCATGAGCGCCCTGTCCACGATGCTCCCGGCGTAGCTCGCCGCGCAGCGCTTCTTGAGCTCCGGTTCGATTTCCATCAGATCGAGCGCGACGATCGGATCGCTGCTTTCTTCGGAGAGCCGTTCGATGAGGCCGTGGCCGACCTCTCCGTTGGCGCCCGTAATGAGAATGGCTGATTTACGCATGCCGCTCATTCTACGCGTGAAGGGGCGAAATCGAAAGGTATTGCGGACTTGCCCGCGCCCGTCTATACTTAACCAAGGTTAAGTTATTCGAAAACGCAAGTTGACTCCGAGAGGAGCGCCCGGGAATTTCCATGAAGAAGCCTCCGCGTCATTCGAGTGCCCCCGCGCACCGGTTCCGGTGGCGGCGATGAGCAGAGCGACGTTGCTGCTCGGCGCCGCGGTCGAGGACTATCTCAAGTCGATCTACAAGCTGTCGCTCGAGAACGAGCGCGTGACGCCGAAGATGGTCGCCGCCGAACAGGGCGTTTCGCTGGCCGCCGTCAGCAAGATGGTAAAGCGTCTCTGCGAGCAGAAACTCGTGCGCTACGACCGCGGGGAGGGGATCGATCTTTCGCCGCCCGGGCGCAAAGTCGCGCTCGAGATCGTGCGGCACCATCGCCTGATCGAAGCGTATCTCTGCGAGGCGCTCGGCTACTCGTGGGACGAGGTCGACGAGGAAGCGGAGAAGCTGGAGCACGTGATCTCGGAAGAATTCGAAGACCGCATCGATCGCCTCCTCGGCCACCCCACGCACGACCCGCACGGCGCGCCGATTCCGACGAAGGACGGGGAGGTCGACCACCGGGATCATCCCGCGCTGTCGGAGTTCGACTCGGGACGCGTCGTCGTGCAGCGCGTGAACGATCACGATCCGGCCATGCTGCGGTATCTGGGCGATTGCGGGCTTTATCCCGGCGTGTCTGTCGACGTACTCGGAGAAGAACCGTTCGGCGGGCCGATTCACATTCGGGTGGCCGGAGAAGAAATCAGCATCGGCAAGGAACTCGCGACACACGTTTTCGTGGAAGTCGCGGAAGAGGGAAAGAAATGACGAACGTATTGCGAATGCGAAGCCGCGCACTGACTGTTTCGATCGCGGTTCTGTTTTTTTCCGGCGCGCTCTGCACCGGAATCATCGGGTGCGCGCAATCCGATAACGAAGGCGGCGCGCGCAAAGCGGGGGAGAAGATCCGCGTAACGGCTACCGTCGGCATGGTGGGCGATCTCGCGCGTAACGTGGGCGGGGAGCACGTCGAAGTCACGACGCTGATGGGCCCGGGCGTCGATCCGCACCTTTACAAGGCGTCGGAAGGGGACATCGCGCGGCTCTCGGGCGCGGACATCGTGTTCTACAACGGGCTTCTGCTCGAGGGAAAGATGGCGGACGTGCTCGTGAAGGTGGCCCGCCGCGGTAAACCCACGGTCGCGGTCTCGGAGACGATCGACGAATCGCGCCTGCGCGAGCCGCCGGAGTTCCAGGGTCATTACGATCCGCACATCTGGTTCGACGTTTCGCTCTGGGCCGGGACGATTCCGGCCGTCGTGGCGGCGCTCTCCGAACTCGACCCCGCTCACGCGAAAGACTACGAAGCTAACGGGGCCGCGTACGCGCGGGAACTCGCCGCGCTCCACGAGGAAGTGCGCGCCGCGATCGCCACGATCCCGGCCGATGCGCGCGTTGTCGTGACCGCCCACGACGCGTTCGGCTACTTCGGGGTCGCGTACGACATCGAAGTCATCGGGCTGCAGGGCGTCAGCACGCTGGCGGAGTACGGCATCCGTGACGTGCAGCGGATCGTGGACCTCATTACTTCGCGGTCCGTGCGCGCGGTGTTCGTCGAGTCGAGCGTGCCGCGACGTTCCATCGAAGCCGTAGTGGCCGGATGCAGGGCGAAGGGACACGAGGTGAAGATCGGCGGCGAGCTCTTTTCCGACGCGATGGGCGAAGAGGGCACGCCCGAAGGAACGTACATCGGTATGGTTCGGCACAACGTGAACACGATCGTGGAGTCGCTCCGATGAACGCGAAGAGAACCGCGATGGAAGTGCACGACCTGACGGTTGCGTACGATCGCAAACCCGTTCTCTGGGATCTCGACTTCACGATTCCGGAGGGTCTGCTCGTGGGCGTGGTGGGGCCGAACGGCGCGGGAAAGTCGACGCTGATCAAGGCGGCTCTCGGCATGATTCCGCCCGCGTCGGGCTGGGTGAAGTTCTTCGACAAGCCCGTCGAGGACGTCCGCACCGAGATCGGATACGTGCCGCAGCGCGAATCGGTTGACTGGGACTTTCCGACGAACGCGCTCGACGTCGTGCTGATGGGGCTCTACGGGAAGCTCGGCTGGATGCGCCGCCCCGGGAGAGCCGAACGTGAGCGCGCCATGACGTGCCTCGAGCACGTGGGGATGGCGGATTTTGCGAATCGCCAGATCAGCCAGCTTTCGGGCGGGCAGCAGCAGCGCGTCTTTCTTGCGCGCGCGCTTGCCCAGGAGGCGAACATTTATTTGATGGATGAACCGATGGCGGGGGTCGACGCGGCAACGGAACGCGCCGTAGTCAAACTGCTGTCGGAACTGCGCGAGCAGAACAAGACGATTCTCGTCGTGCATCACGATCTCCAGACCGTTGCGGACTACTTCGACTGGGTCGTTCTGCTCAACATGCGCCAGATCGCCGTCGGTCCCACAAGTGAAGTGTTTCACGACGAGAACCTGCGCAAGACGTACGGCGGGCGCCTCACGATCGTGAGCAAGATCGCGGACGCCGTCGCGCGCGACGCGCCGCAGGGACTCCGCTGATGTTCGGCATTTTCGACGATCCGAACGCGCTCTGGGTGCTCACGGGCACGACGCTTCTCGGCGTGAGCGCGGGTCTTCTCGGCTGCTTCGCGTTTCTGCGCCGCCGCAGCCTGCTCGGCGACGCGATCGCGCACGCCGCGCTCCCCGGCATCTGCGTCGCGTTCCTGATCACGCAGACGCGCTCGCTCGGACCGCTTCTGGTCGGCGCGCTCGTGGCCGGCCTCGTCGGCGCGTTCGTCATTCAGGTCATCATCAAGCGCACGAAGCTGAAGGAGGACGCCGCCCTCGGCATCGTGCTCTCGGTCTTCTTCGCGTTCGGCATCGTTCTTCTCACTATTATTCAGCACTCGGGCGCCGGCAATCAGTCGGGGCTCGACAAGTACCTGTTCGGGCAGGCGGCATCGCTGATCGGCTCCGACGTACGATTGATGGCCGTATGCGCGGCGCTCGTCTGCGTTCTTTCGCTCCTCTTCTTCAAGGAATTCAAGCTGCTCTGTTTCGACAGCGGGTTTGCGGCCGGCATCGGTTTCCGGCCCGGGCTTCTCGACGGCATCCTGATGACGCTGATCGTGCTCGCCGTAGTCGTCGGCATGCAGGCGATGGGCGTCATTCTGATGTCGGCGATGCTGATCATTCCCGCGGCGTCCGCGCGCTTCTGGACCGAGCGCCTCGGAAC
>JABDJQ010000253.1 GCA_013002425.1 Gemmatimonadota bacterium | reverse complement strand
CTGGAGGACTGACGCGTGACGATCATCGACATCCTGCTCGGCGTAGCCGTCCTCCTGTTCGTGATCCGTGGCGTGCTGAAGGGCCTCATTCAGGAACTCTTCTCCCTGGCGGCCGTCGTGGTCGGCTGGGTCGCCGCTTCCCGCTATCACATCCTGCTCGACTCGTACGTGCCCGAAGTCGTGAACGATCCGGCGATCCGGCGGCTCATCCTCTTCGGCGCCACGTTTCTGATCGCGGCCGGCGCCGTGCGACTCGTCGGCTATCTTTTTCACAAGCTGCTGACCGACTCGCCCCTGAGCGCCGTCAATCGCGCGCTCGGCGGGCTCGTGGGAGGGATCGTGGGCATGACGCTGATCGGCGTGCTTCTGCTCGCCCTCACCACCTATCTTCCGTACGGGCAGAGCGTCTTTCGCAATTCGGAACTCTATCCCTATTTCACGTCGGTCGTCCGGATCCTCGCAGGCGCGCTTCCCGAACCCGCGCGCGAACTTTTCGAGAAGCACTTTCACGAAAACCTCGAATCGGACGACGACGAATACGTTCAATGGACGCTTTATGAGAACTCCAAGGAGACGATATGAATCGCGCAATCTTTCGGGAGTACGACATCCGTGGCATTGTCGACCGTGACCTGACGCTCGAGATCGTGGAAACCCTCGGGCGTGGAATCGGAACGTGGCTGAAGAGAAGATACAAGGGCGATATGGTCGTGGGCCGTGACGTCAGGCACAGTTCGAAACCGTTCGCCGACGCGCTCATGAAAGGCCTGAACGCGTGCGGCCTCGACTGCGTCGAACTCGGCATGGTGCCGACGCCGCTCCTCTACTACGCGGTGAATCGCGAGGGACCCGACTCGTACTGCGGCGGAATCATGATTACGGGGAGTCACAATCCGCCGGATTTCAACGGCTTCAAGATCTGCCACGGCGCGGTCCCCGTATTCGGCCCCGATATTCAGGAGATCTACGAACTCATCGAGAAGAAGGACTTCGAGTCGGGAACGGGAACGGTTCGCCGGATGGACGTCGTTTCCGATTATATCGAGGAAGTCGCGGGCCAGATCGAAATCGCGCGCCCCGTGAAAGTAGTAGTCGATTGCGGCAACGGCGTTGCGGGGCCTGTCGCGATTCCGCTGCTGAAGAAGATCGGTTGCGACGTGCGCCCTCTGTTCGAGGAACCCGACGGGAACTTCCCGAATCATCATCCGGATCCGACGGTCGTCAAGTACATCCAGCAGTTGATCCACGAAACGAAATCGAGCGACGCGGAACTCGGGGTCGGTTACGACGGCGACGCCGATCGGATCGGGGCGATCGACGAAAACGGCGACATCCTCTTCGGCGACACGCTCACGGGGATCTTCTCGAAGCCCATTCTCGCCGAGAACCCGGGGGGCAAGATCCTTTTCGACGTAAAGTGTTCGCAGGGTCTCGTGGAAGCGATCCGCGCCTTCGGCGGCACGCCGGTCATGTGGAAGACCGGGCATTCGCACCTCAAGAACAAGCTCAAGGTGGAGAAGGCTCCGATGGCGGGAGAAATGAGCGGCCACGTCTTCTTCGCGGACCGCTACTACGGGTACGACGACGCGATTTACGCCTCGTGCCGGCTTCTCGAGATCGTCTCGAAGGAGAAACGCCCGCTCTCCGCGATCGCATCGGATATTCCGAAGTACTTCACCACGCCCGAGATTCGCATCGACTGCCCGGACGATCTCAAGTTCGCTGTCGTGGAGAAGATGTTGAAGCGCTTCCAAGACGAGTACGAGGTGAACGATATCGACGGGGCGCGTATCGATTTTCCGAACGGATGGGGGCTCATTCGCTCTTCGAACACGCAGCCCGTGCTCGTGCTTCGCTTCGAGGGGAAGACCGCGAAGGATCGCGACGCGATTCAGCGTGAGATCGTCGGCGCCCTTTCCGAGCACATCGACATTCCCGCGGAGCTCAAGGTCTGATGATCGCCGTAATCATGGCGGGGGGGAGCGGCACCCGTTTCTGGCCCCGGAGCCGGCGGGCCGAGCCGAAGCAGTTCCTGAAGCTGACGGGAGAGCGTTCGCTTCTCCAGGCTACGGTGGACCGCATCGCTCCGCTCGTTCCGATCGATCGCGTGATCGTCGTGACGAACGCCCGTTTCGTCGATCGCGTGGCGCGGGATCTGCCCGACCTGCCGCGCGAGAATATTCTCGGCGAGCCCGTCGGTCGCAATACGGCGCCGTGCGTCGCGCTCGCGACGGCATGGACGGAGTCTCGCTTCGGTCCCGACGAAGTGATGGCGGTCCTTCCGGCCGATCATCATATCGGTGATGAGGCGCTGTATCGTTCCGTGCTGTCGGCGGCCGAGGCTGTCGCCTTGCGCGACGGCGGTCTCGTCACGATCGGGATCACGCCGACGCGCCCCGAAACGGGCTACGGCTACCTCGAACTCGGCGAGGAGGAATCGGCGGTGAAGGGTCACACGGTCCGCCGCGTGGCCCGCTTCGTCGAAAAGCCCGATCGCGAACGAGCCCTCGCGTACATGAACGGCGGGAATCATCTCTGGAACTCGGGCATGTTCGTATGGACCGCGGCAAGCATCCGCGCGGAAATCGAACGACAGATCCCCGACCTCGCGACCGGCATGAACGCCTTTCGCGACGCGCGGGATCTCGCGGCCGAACTCGGACGCCTCTATCCCGGCTTCCCCTCGCTCAGCATCGATTACGGAGTGATGGAAGGCGCGGAGGCGGTTCGCGCTCTCCCGGGCGATTTCGCCTGGAACGACGTCGGCAGCTGGGACGCGCTTCGCGATCTCGGCTCGCTCGACGAGGCGGGGAACGCGGTCCGCGGGGATGCCGTTCTTGTCGATACCAGCGATTGCGTCGTGGCGGGCGACGGAAAGCTGATCGCGGCGGTGGGCGTCCGCGACCTCGTGATCGTGCAGTCGGGCGACGCCATCCTGGTCTGTCCGCGCGACCGCGCCCAGGATGTCCGCCTGATCGTGGACCGGCTCTCGGAATCGGGGCGCGACGGCATTCTCTGACATCCTCCCGTAACACTCACTGCATTTTGCCCTCTCTCTTTCCGGTCGTTTCCGATTTGCGAATCGACGCGTTTTTCCGCGAATTGTACTTCTCTGTCCAACATTCCGAATGCGTTTCGGGGAGCATCTTCAGCATGTGACCTTCCAGCCGAAAGGTAGTTTGAAGGGACTTCACGTGCTCGCTCCCCTCGAGAGGGAGGTTCGTCATGACGAACAGCGAGCGCTGGGTCGTCTGGATGCTGGTATTTCTGCTCCTTCTGGGAGCGGCCGGCCGCCGACTCGACATCAGCAGGGGCGGCACGCTCCCGTGGAGCGTCCCCGACTCGACCGGAGCCGAACCGGCGCCCGACGAGCCGGCGGAAAAGTCCGTTCCTCTGGTGGTCGACTTGAACCGCTGTGATCGCGAAGAGCTGGAGACCCTTCCCGGGCTCGGGCCATCGAAAGCCGCGGCCGTGATTGCGTGGCGCGAGGAGAAAGGACCGTTCGAAACGGTCGATGAGCTGCTCGCGGTGCCCGGAATCGGGCCGAAGACGCTGGAAAGACTGAAACCGCACTTATCCCTGGAGAGG
>JABDJQ010000242.1 GCA_013002425.1 Gemmatimonadota bacterium | reverse complement strand
GTTCGTAGCCGAGCGAGACATGCGCGCGCTCGTCTTCGGGCACGCGCAGATCGGGCGAGTAGGCGACGTCGAGCCCGATCTTGTTCATGCGCAGCGGATCCGAGAGGTTCAGGCGAAGGCCGTAGACCGGTACGTCTTTGTACCCGCCGACGATCGGATAGATCGACTCGGAACGAATGCCGGCCACAGAACGGTACGGACCCTTATAGGTCATGATTTCGTCGAGGTTGACCTGCATCGGCGACCCGGCGGTCCAGCTCGTGACGACAGGATGCTTTTCGACGACCTGCTGCCCGAGAAACGTGATCGCGTTGACGTCGAAGACGGGCTTCAGTTCGACGCGTGACGGCACGAACCCTTCGCCCGTGTAGCGAAAGACGATCAGTGAATCCGCGCCGAGCGGTATGGGCCGGAAGAAACCGGTTTCGCAGTTGCTCACCGCGTTCAGCGAATCGGTCGCGAGTTCGTACCGGAAGATGTTCGCAATTCCCGTGTAATAGCTGCTTCCGTAAAGGTACTTTCCGTCAGGCGAGAACGCGAAGTTGGAAGGCACCGACGTGCCGAACGTGGTCGTCGCGATCGGTTCGACAACGCCTTCGATGAGATCGACCATCGCGTAAACGTGCAGCGACTGCTTCCCCTCGATATTCGTGAACGAACCCGAGAGGAGACCGCCGCCCGGCGAGAGATCCAGGTCGTAGAGACCCTCCCCGTACGGCCACGAATAGACCTGGTCCCAGTCTTTCCATGGATACGCGATCCGCACGAGGGTCGAGATGCCGTTGTAGTGCCTGATTCCCCAGAGCGACCGGTCCATCTGATTGAACACGAGATCGCCCACGCGCACGTCGTCGATCAGAGTTCGTGAATCACCCGTTTCCGGATCGAGGCAGCGAAGGTCGCGCCACTCGTAGTTGTCCGTCGTATAAAAGAGAAGACCGGATTCGGGATCGAACGCGAGCGAAGTGACCGTGTAGAGCGAAGAGCCCTTGATGTCGATCAGCTTCTCGATCGAGCCGTCGGCGAGAGAGATCGCGGCGACGTGACTCACGGTGCCGGGGTAGTTCACGGCCGCGTAGAGAAGCCCGCGATCGCGATCCACGTGCGCGCGGGAGACCGAGCCGAGCCCGCGATCGGATATGTCGCGATACGGCGTGATCGGATACTCGGCGACGGCCGCGAGGTTCTTCTTCTGAAACGTATGCTCCCATTCGATCCAGTCGCGCCATACGTCGCTCAGCGACCTTCCGAAAGTCTTCTTGAAGTTGGCGGCATAGTACTTCTTGCTGCCGCTTCCGCGCGACGTCCACTCGATCAGTTTTTCCGGCGAGTACGTGACGGCGAGATAACTCATGAACCGCGTCCCGTACAGATACGAATTCACGCCGGCCTGAAAATCGGTCTTCGTGCCTTCCGACTCGAGACCGAGCGGATCGTAGAAGCGGGTGCCGTCTTTCACCATCGACCGGAATACCATTTCGTCGTACGCGCCGAGCGCCCGCCCGAGGCCGCCCGCCATCCAGGTTTCGAGGAAAACAGCAATCCCCTCGTGAAACCAGCGCGGGGCGGAGTCGCGCGGCGTCGTCAGGTAGCCGAACAGAATCGTCTCGGGATGTTCCGGGATCTCCTTGACCTTCCCGCCGAAGAGTCCGCGGAAGAACCGGTCGGAGCCGTGGGGCATGTCGACCGCCACGATATGCACGAGTTCGTGGTTCATGAGCGTATTGATTCGCTCGTTGGCGGAATACGTTTCGAACGCGAAGCTCACGGGCGCGACGAGAATCGAGATGATGTTGCGCGGCGTTGAGCCCGCGCCGGCATTGCCCGTGTCGCCGAAGTCGCTCAGCAGAACCGTAACTCTTTCTTCTTCCGTATACTCGAAGAGGGCGCGATGGAAGCGAAGCGCGTTTTCGAAGCAGCGCGCCGCGTGCGGGGCGATGTAACCCAGCGTGATCTCGTCGTAGATGAGCCTGAGATTATCGGTTTCGATCGTCGTGAGTTGAGCGCGGGCAGGGCGCGGGACCAGGAAAGCAAGAGCGGAAAGAACGAGACAGAGGACGACTCGAAAACGCATCGGCGCTCCTTGTAGAAACGACGGAAGGCCGGAACGGAGAACACCCTTTTCGGCGTCTCCGTTCCGGCTGATCCTGATACCCCGGGTCGCGCGACGATCGCGCGGGATGCTCTAGTACCTGGCTTTGATCTTTCTGAGCAGCGCGT
The DNA here is from genome assembly GCA_013002425.1 of Gemmatimonadota bacterium. GTDB lineage: Bacteria > Orphanbacterota > Orphanbacteria > Orphanbacterales > Orphanbacteraceae > JABDJQ01. The sequence continues at coordinate 7,423 of JABDJQ010000242.1, read as the reverse complement.
CGCGGGCGGCTTCGTTTTCGAACGCCGCGCGAACCGCTTCATGAGCGCAGGCTTCGCGGACGGCCTGCTTCGAGAACGCTTCCCGAATCGCCTGCTTGCTGAACGCATCGCGGACGGCCTGCTTCGAGAGGGCTTCACGCACGGCCTGCTTCGAGAGGGCTTCGCGGACGGACTGCTTGCTGAATGCTTCGCGCACGGCCTGCTTCGAGAACGCTTCCCGAACCGCTTCGTTCGCGAGAGCTTCGCGCACGGCCTGCTTGGACAGCGCTTCGCGGACAGACTGCTTCGACAGCGCTTCTCTGATCGCCTGGCTTTCGAACGCTTCACGCACGGCCTGCTTGTCGAGCGCCGAGAGTCGGCTTTCCGTTTCGCGCAGGGCTTCTTTCTGCAGGGCCGACAGTCGGCTTTCGGTTTCAGGCACGGCTTCCTTGCGGAGCAGGAACGCGTCGCGGATCGCCTGGTTTTCGAACGCTTCGCGCACGGCCTGCTTGCTGAACGCTTCGCGAATCGCCTGGTTTTCGAGAGCTTCGCGCATTGCCTCGCTCGTAAGCGCTTCACGCACGGACTGCTTGTCGAACGCCTCGCGCATCGCCTGCTTGTTGAACGCTTCACGGACGGCCAGGCTGCTGAAAGCTTCTCTTACGGCTTCGCTCGACAGCGCTTCCCGAACTGACGCGTTGGCCAGAAGACCGCGGAGTTCGTCGTCATTGAGGAGTCTCTGGAATTCGTCGGACTGCAGCGCTTCCTGGATTTCAGGATCCGTAAGCACCACATCGTCAGAAGACATCTCGTCCGAACGGTAGCGGTCGGCCGCGCCGATCGTGCCTTCCGTGCCTTCCTCGATCACCGGCGATCCCTTGATCATGATAAAGCCGACGAACAGGATTGCCACGAGGCCGATTCCGCCAAGGAGCTTCTTACTGGACATCTTTCCCCTCCTTAAGGGTTGGTTGGGTTTGGTCGCGATCTGTTTTCGAACCGACCGTTCGATTCATTTCGATCTCGCTCGTTCCCAGCAGCTCACCGCCGACTCTATTCTCGCGCAACGCGATCGCGGGCGTTGCGCTCGAACCCGGCTCGTGCGCGGCAGTGATCCGATAAGATCCGCTGCGATTCTGGGTCAGGATCACGCTTCGGCTTTCGATCGTGATCCGCGCCCCTGTATCCTCTTCTCGCCGGGCCGCCAGAGGGACGAGCCCGCCTTCGAATTCGACGCGCACGGAAACGGGTTCTTCCGCAAGCAGCGCAATCCGAATCTGCACGCCGGTCTCTTCCGCCGACCATCTATAGAAGCCGTCCATGCCTGCCAATGAAACAGGCTCGGACCAGGATGCCGTGTTGTCGCCGGCGTCGTTCGTATGCCCGATCGTGGCCGAAAGCGCGGTGACGCGATCAGACGCGCGATCCTGCGAAAAGCCGCCGAGCGCGAACGTGATCAGGAGCGCCGCCGCGATGCCGCCGCCGAATGAAAGGGCCACGTACGATTTCCGGAAAGACGCGCGCAATCCTCGATCTCCGGAACGGCCGCGGTTCCGGCGCGATCCGTGCGCGCCGTGCGACTTCGCGTGGATCGCGCGCAGGACGCCGGTCTTGATCGAGGACGGGGGAGCGAACGCGTGTAACCGCTCGACGTGGCCCGCGACCTGTTTCATCTCGGTCTGAAATGCGCGTGCCTCTTCATTCGACTCAACGTGTTTTCTCAACTCCGACGCTTCCTCCGACGAATTCTCGCCGTCCACGCCCTGCTGAATCAGTTCTCTGTAGCGTTCTTCCGTCATTGTCGCTTGAGTCCCTGTTCTCCGAGAGTGAGGCCGAGTTTCTGCCGCGCATCGAAGAGACGCGACTTGACGGTCTTGATCGGGATCCCGATCGTTTCGCTGATTTCCGCGTACGAGAAGCTCATGAAATGCCGGAGCACGATCACGGTGCGCGCGTGGAACGGGAGTTCCATCAGCGCCCGGTCGATGGTTTCCTGCAGTTCCGATTCGTAGCAGGCCTGGTCCGGCAGCGTGATCCCCGAGACCATCGTCGCGCTCAGCGGCTCGAGCGCCTTTTGTCTGCCAAGATGGTTCAAGGATTCGTTGACCATGATCTTGTATATCCAGCTGAAGAATCGGTACTCCGGCTTGTAGGTGCCGAGCTTTTCGTAAGCCCGTAAGAACACCGTCTGCGTGATGTCCGCCGCGTCATCGTAATCTCCCGCGAAGCGAAGCGCCGAGTTGAAGATCGGCTCCTGGTAGAGGTCGATCAGCGCCCCGAATGCTTCGCTGTCCCCCTCGAGGGCAAGATGAATCAGGCGTTTTTCATCTACGTTCATGCTAAATACCGATCGGAGCGGGAAAAGTTGGTCGAAAATGCGGAAAAAGAGCGAAAAGGCACGAGAAAGGCGCACAGAGGGGCCTGCGGGACCTGGGAGGCTCTGTCGCCTGAGCGGGAGTGAGAGTGGGGGGCTGCTCTTCTCAAGGGGTCCGATCTACTCGATGACGATCACCTTGTCGAGGCCGGCATACCGGAACACGTTCCTGATATTGGGATTGAGGTTCTTCAGCTTCAGGCTGTTGCCCGCATCCGACAATCTCTTGAACGTGATCACGATGACTCCGATTCCGGCGCTGGAAATATAGTCGAGATCCGCGAAATCGAACTCCACGGACCGGTTCACTCCGTCGAGAACTTCACGCGCCTTTTCGACCTGGGAAGCGTCGAGGCGTCCTGAAAACCGCGCCGTGTTCTCTTCGATCAGAATATCGAACATTCAGCTCTCCTGGAATTCGGGCTTGATGAGTACGGTGATGGTGCTGTTTCCGTTCGCATGGGAATAATCGATCTTCTCGGACATGCAGCGCACGAGATGAAGTCCCAGTCCGCCCCCCCTGCGTTCGCTCATGGGCATGGACACGTCGACTTCCGGCACGTCGTTGATGTCGAACTTCTCCACGTCGCGATCGATGATCTGCAGTTTGATTCGCCCCTGCGCCCGCTCCAGCTGCAGCTGGATGCAATCCGTGCCGCCGATATTGTGCCGCACCATATTCGTGAAGAGCTCTTCGACAATCAGGTGAACGGCATTCGATGAATTCGATGTCAGGGCCAGCGATTCCGAGAACTCGTTCACGAAGACGGCGATGTCGGTCAGAGCGTCGATCGATCGGGGAAATGCTCGATGCATCGATTCTCCTTGAATCGAAGTGAGCGTGTTTTCCGTATCAGTATACCGTAATTGCGTTTACGGCTCAATAAGCCCGGACGCGGACAGGAGAGGGACGAATTCCGACGCCCTCGAGCCGACAGCGCGGTTCGGATCATCCGGGGGAGTACGTATACGATTTTCGGAAATACGCAATGAACGATCACTCCATCTGGAGCCTATATAATAGTGAAGGAAGTCTCGGATTTGCCCCCCATATGCGGCGTCCGGTAGTGGTCCGGTAGAAAGGGGCGGGAGAAATGAAAGCGATCGTCTATCGGAAGTACGGCCCTCCCGATGTGCTGGAACTGCGCGATGTCGACAAGCCGGCGGTGGAGGACGACGAGGTTCTGGTAAGGATCCACGCCGCCGCGACGAACCCGTACGACTGGCACTTCATGAGAGGTGAGCCGTACTTCATGCGTCTCTTCACGGGCGTGCGAGCCCCCCGCGCCAGGGCGCTCGGCGCGGACTTCGCCGGAGAAGTCGAAGATACGGGCAGAAACGTATCGGAGTTTCTGATCGGTGACAAGGTCTACGGTCTTGCGGGCGGCGCTTTTGCGGAATACGTCTCCGTGCCGGCAAACGAAGTGGCGATGATGCCGCGCAACCTTACCTATGAACAAGCCGCGGCCGTGCCCATGGCGGGTCTCACGGCGCTGCAGGCTCTTCGCGACGTCGGGCGACTCGAACGCGGGGAGAGCGTCCTCATCATCGGCGCGTCCGGTGGCGTAGGCAGCTTCGCCGTACAGATCGCCCGTGCGTTCCATGCATGCGTGACCGGCGTGTGCAGCACCGGGAACCTGGACTTCGTGCGCTCGCTCGGCGCCGGCCACGTGATCGACTACACGCAGCAGGACTGCACGGAAACCGGGCGGAAGTACGACCTCATCCTGCAGCTCGGCGGCACGAGTTCCGCTTCGCACCTGCGGCGCGCGCTCACCCCCCGGGGCAGGCTCGTCCTCAGCAGCGGTGATGCGCGCGGACACTGGGTTGGGCCTCTCGGCCGCTTCGTCCGGGCCTCCATGCTGTCACCGTTCGTCACCCAGACCCTCCGACCCGTGAATACGCAGTGCAGGAAGGAGGATCTCCAGTCGCTTACGGAGCTCATCGAGTCCGGAAGGGTGAAGCCCGTGGTCGCGGAAACCCATACTCTGAGCCATGTCCCCGAAGCGATTCGCGAGATCGAAGAGGGGCACGTGCCCGGAAAAGTCGTCATTACGGTGTGAAGTCCTGATCGGGTATACTCGGCGGTATCGAAGGCCAGGATCCGCCGGGGTCCATTTCAGGAAAGGGAACACGAATGGTAGTTTACGAATGCGCGAAATGCGGAATGAGCGTCGGGAGCATCACCTGCGGGAAGTGCGGCAAGGAACTCGTGCACGACACGCTGAAGCTCGACGGCGGCAAGACGGTCACGATTTCGAAGTGCCCCGAGGGCCACGGCAAGATCAAATCGCCGATGTGCTGCGGCGCCGACATGACCTGCCAGGTGTAGCGCCCGCCTGATTGCGGCTGCGTGCGGTCTTTTTCGAGGATCCGTGCGCAGCCGCGTTCTATTCTCCCGCCGCGAGCGCGCGCACTTCGTCCCCTTCGATTTCCAGCACGCACACTTCCCCGCCATAGTGCGAGGCCATGCCCGTATCGATGCACCAGACCTGTTCGGCGCAGTACGGCGTGATGTTCTTCGTCTGCGGCGTGTGACCGACGATCATCCGCTTCGCGCCGAGCTTCTCGAGTACCGCGGCGAGTTCCGCGCAATCGTCTTCGCCGACCTCGTCCGAGAACTGACGCGCCCACACCGGGCTGTCTTTCCTCTCGAGCCACTCCGGAATCGGCGCGTCTCCGCGGAGCCACTGCCTCGCCTCGCGATTGATCCGTTCCACGCCGTATTCGACGTGTTCCGTCAACACGCCCCCGTGAACGAACACGTTGTCGCCGATCACGATGATCGTGTTGCGTCCGGCCAGCACCTTCGCGTAGCGGCCTCCCGGGCGGAACGCCACGACGCGCGCTCGATGGTTTTCGTCGTACCCCGCGAGCGTGGAATCGTCCTCCGGCACTTCCACCGCGTCCCGGAAATCCTCATAGCCGCCTTCCGTCACGTAACGAAGATCGAGCCTCGCGTTCATGAGTTCGTGGTTGCCGTTCAGCACATGAAACGCGCCCCCGGCAGATTCGGCCTCGACAGCGAGCCGCGAGAAGAGATCGAGAATCGCCTGTTCCTCGTCGCCCCGGTCGAGCTGGTCTCCCGTCTGCACGACGACGAGTTCGCCGCCGACCCACTCGTCCTTTTCGTTCGTCGCGCCCGCCAGTTGCAGCGCGCGACGCGTGGCGCCGAGATCACCGTGCACGTCGCCGATCGCCACGATGCGCGGAACCGCGTCGAATCGGGTCGGCAGTTCGTCGCCATGCACGCATGGCGACGCTGCGACAACGGAGAGCACGGCAACCAGGGCGAAAAGAAGCGAGGGGAAAGTCACTCGCACGATGGCACACTCCTCAGGCAAGGGGAGGCAGCGGGAACCGATGACCCCGAATACGGGGTGCTGCTATAGTACCTCATGCGACTTCGCCCGGACAGACATCCGGCTCGCAGCACAGCTGTCCCGTCCTTACAGGCGCCGGGACATGGTCTTTCCTTCATTGCCGATACGGAGATCGAGAATTCATGTTGATCGTTCTGTCCCCCGCGAAATCGCTGGATTTCGAATCACCCGCAAAGACGAAGAAGTTCACCGAACCCGCGTTTCTCGAGGAGTCCGCGAAGCTCGTAAAGGCCGCGAGGAAACTGAAGCCGCGCGACCTGTCGAACCTCATGAGCATCAGTGACGCGCTGGCCGAACTGAACCATGCCCGTTTCGCGGCCTGGAAGACCCCGTTCACTCTCGAGAACGCAAAGCAGGCCTTGTTCGCGTTTCAGGGCGATGTCTACCAGGGGCTGAACGCGGATCGGTTCACGGCGGCCGACCTGACCTTCGCCCAGAAACATCTGCGTATTCTTTCGGGGCTCTACGGCGTTCTGCGCCCGCTCGATCTCATACAGCCGTATCGCCTGGAGATGGGACGCAAGTTCGCCACGAAGGGGAAAGAAGACCTGTACGATTTCTGGGGATCGCGACTGACGGAGAAACTGAACGACGAGTTCGCGGCAGAGAGAGCGAAGAAGAGGACGCTCGTGAACCTGGCGTCGAACGAGTACTTCAAGTCGGTTCGCCCGAAAGAACTCGAGGCGGAAGTCGTGACTCCCGTGTTCCAGGACTGGACGAACGGCCGGTACCGCGTCGTGAGCTTCTACGCGAAGAAAGCGCGCGGCGAGATGGCGGCTTACATCATCAGGAACCGCGTCAAGTCCCCGGCGGGGCTGCACGATTTCCGCGCGAACGGCTACCGGTACAGCGCAAGAGAGTCGACGGACGCGAAGCCGGTCTTTCTGCGCAAGCAGAAGAAGTAGCGACTCAGGTGGTGCCCGCTACATCCGTATGCGAAGACCACCGTGGATCATCCTCGGCATGCCCATTTCCGTCAGACCTCTCGAGGTGGGTCGAACTTCGAACTCTTCGTCGAGGAGGTTTTCGACAGATACGAAGCCTTCCGCCCACTGTGAGATCCTGCGCGAAACCTGAAGATCGACAATGACCATCTCGTCGATCGGCAGATCGTTCACGTCGTTTTCGAAACGATCCCCCACGTACCGCCCCTGCACGTGAGCCGCGAAGAGGGAGGGATTGTCGAACGAGGCATTGAGAACGACGTGATGGCGCGGGACGTGCCGGATGCGCGTTCCTTCGATGGCGGGATCCGGCGACTCGATCATGGCGGCATCATCGTAAATGTACGATCCGGCGAAGCTCCAGAACGGGTGCGGCTCGACGTCGAATTCGAACTCGACTCCCCGTGTGCGAAGTTTCCCGACATTGTTCTGCTGACGACAGGTCCCGTCTTCCGGAATGAGCCCGCACGGTTCGATTACGGTTGCCGTATCGCCCGCCACTCCGATCGTCTTCAAGGTAATCGTCCCGTCCACCTCGCTCCAGAACCCGGTCACCTTCGCGGAAAAGAATGCGTTCATTCTGTAGTTGAAACCGAGCTCGCCGCCGGTCAGTTCTTCCGGACCGAGTTCCGGATTACCCGCGTTCACGGTCGAACTGCCGCTGGTTCGGTAGAGTTCCAGAATCGTGGGAGCACGAAACGCCTGATACGCGCCCCCCCGAAGCGAAACGGCTTCCGTAGCGT
>JABDJQ010000224.1 GCA_013002425.1 Gemmatimonadota bacterium | reverse complement strand
GGTTATAGCTGTCTTCACGATCGCGCGACTTGTTGATGCCGTAGGCGCGCCGCTGCAGAATCGTGATCACCTGGTCGTGCACCGAGCCGCCGTTATTGAAGCGGATGTCGAGAACGAGCGCGTCCTTGTCGCCTGCCTCGGCCCAGAGTTCCTTCTCGAACTTCTTGATATCGCCGCCGCCCATCGCACGCATGTGGAGATACCCGACGCGGCCGTCGGAGAGCTTCTCGACGTACTCGCGATTGTCCGTCACCCAGTTTTCGTAGAGCAGGTTGCGGCGCGCGCCCTGTGAAATCGCCGTCAGCGTGACCGTGCGCCTGGCGCGACCCGCCGGGTCGCCCGCGACTTCGATGTCGATCTTCTCGCCTGCCAGGCGATTCCAGAGCGCGTAGTACGGCGTGTCGCCGCCGACTTCCCGGCCGTCGACCGTGAGAATGTACTCGCCCGGGCGCAACGCGACTTCTTCGCGCATGCCGGGGCCGTCGCGATAGACCTTCGCGATCCTGGCGCCGGGGCCTTTGTAGTTGTTGTCGAGCATGATTCCGGCGTCGGCGGTCGCGTCGTCGCCCGAGCCCGGCAGATAAACGCCGAGATGTGACGCGGAGAGTTCGCCGATCATCTCGAGCACGACGTCGCGCCACTCTTCGGGCGTGTACGCGGCGAGGGCGCGCGGGCGATACACTTCTTTCAGCGCCGCCCAGTCGGCTCCGTGGAAATCCTCGTCGTAGAAACCGTCCTGGATCAGCGTCCACGCCTCTTCGAACTTCTGCTCCGCTTCGGCCGCGAGATCGACCGTGTACTTCGCTTCGAACGCGACCGTCTTCGCGCCGCCGTCGACCTTGCCGTCTTTGAGCGCGAGTCGCTTGATCTGCCCGCCGCCCGAAAGATAGAGGAGAGCGTCGCCGCTTTTCGAGAACGCGAGCTGCCCGGTGCCGCCGTCCGCGGCTTTCTCGAGCTTGTCGCCCTTCTCGTTCACGAGCCAGATGTCGTTCCCGCCGAGCTGGTTCGAAACGACCGCATAGTGCGCGCCGTCCCCGGTCACGGTGAACGTGTTGTAGCCGCCCGAGAGACGGGTTACGTCATGCACGCGGTCGTGCAGTCCGTCGAAGTCGATCTTGACGACAGGCGGGGCCTTGTCCTTCTTGTCCTTGTCGGCTTTGTCGTCCTTCTCCCTGCCCTTCGATTCCTCTTCCGCTTTGGCGCGTTCTTTGCGTTCGTTCTCCGTCATGAGTTCTTCCGCCTTCGTGAGATTCACGTAGCGGAGCCACATGTTGCCGTAGTCGTCGCGGCTCGCGAACGCGAGGCGGCGGCCGTCTTCGGTCCAGAACGGAGAGTAGTCGTCGAGCGGGCTTCGCGAAACGTTGTGCAGCGTGCCGCCGTCGGCGGAAATGATTTCCACGTCTTCGAGCGACCCCAGATTCGAACGCGATACCGCGATCCACTTCGAGTCCGGCGACCAGCGCGTGAAGACGACGTCGGCCTTGTCGATCAGCACCTTCTGCTGCGAGCCGTCGCGTTTCATCGTCCACGCCTTGTTCGGGCCGCGCCGGAATACGATCTTCTCGCCGTCGGGGGAGGGAACCGGCGCGTAGTCGTTCTCCGGCGTCTTCGTGAGCGCGGTCACGCGTGTCTTGCGGCTGTGCGAAAGGCGCTTCTCGTCCAGGTCGGCCGACTCGACGCGATAGATGTCGGTATTCCCCGTCGCGTCCGAAACGTAGAGCAGCGACTGGCCGTCCGTGTCCCAGGCAACCTGTCGTTCACGCGCGGGCGTGTTCGTCAGGCGCCGGATGCGATCCGTACCTTCGCCGTCTTCCAGATCCATCGCGAAGACTTCGCCGTGTACGACGAACGCGACTTGCGACTCGTCAGGCGAGAATGCAAACTCCGTGGCGCCCTTCGTATCCGTATGATTCTCGACGAGGTTCCATTTGTCGTCGCTGCGCACCGCGACTTCGATCGGGCGCGACGCGGAGCCGTCCGTCGCGAGCGTCCAGAGTTTCCCCGCGCGCTCGTACACGATTGTCTTTCCGTCGCGCGAAATCGAGGCGTATTCGATCGAGAAGTTTTCGTGTTTCGTGAGCTGCTTCGGCGCCCCGCTCATCTTCGGCGGGTCGGCCGAGCGGTCGATCACGGCCTGCCAGATGTTCGCCACGCTGTCTTCGCGCTCGGATACGAAGTAGAGCGACTTCCCGTCGGCGCTCCACATCGGAAAGTCGTCGTCGCCGTGCCAGTCGGTCGCCAGGACATGATCGCCGCCGTCCCATGAACGGAGCATGATGTCGCGGCTCGCCGAACCGCGATAGTGCTTCCGCCACCACGGCGTGTATCCCCTGGTCCAGGCGATCCAGCGGCCGTCGGGCGAAACCGCCGCGTTCTGCCCGACTTCCTCCACGAGCGCCTGGGGATGAACGGCGTCGTCGTCGGTTCGAAAGATGTAGCGCCAGCGCGAGTCGCGGGTCGAAAGAAACAGCACCGACTTCCCGTCCGGCGTCCAGCCGAGCGCGAGGTCGCTGCCCGAATGAAACGTCTTACGGTCCGGGCGCCCGCCGGCGCGGCTGATCACGAACACGTCGTCGTTCCCGTGCCGGTCCGACGTAAACGCGAGCCGCGCGCCGTCCGGCGACCACAGCGGCGCCTGATCGTACGCTTCATGAACCGTGACGCGCTCGGCTTCTCCGCCCGCGGCCGGTACGACCCAGAGGTCGCCCATATAACTGAAGGCGATTTCGCTGCCGTTCGGAGAGATGCTCGGGTGCCGAGCCCCCGTGATCGGCCCGTCGAGGGCATGGGCTCCGGCCGGCAGGACGACTGCGAGCGCAAGCGCGAGTGCACGCAGGGAATGACGTGTGAACAATTGAGTTGCCTCCTGTTCGATGGATCCGCGCGCGCAACTCCTGTTCGGTATCTTGATCACGTCGCGAGCACGCAGGCGATTTCCAGTGATTCCGATCTTCGAAAACCAGCAGTAAGGGTAACACGAGACGCGCGATTTGAAAGGCGCCCGGTCGCTGCCCGGCGGGCGGACCCCTTTCCTGATATAATCCGCGTCCGTGAACAGCCCGGCAGGAGGAACGTATTGTCGATGATCTCGATTTCGGTCCGCTATTTCGGCCCTTCGGCCGACGCCGCGGGGCGCGAGCAGGAAGAACGATCGCTCCCCGCGGGGAGCACGCTGGCCGCGCTCAGCGAGGCGATCTACGGGGAGTACCCGGGGCTGCGCAAAGCCGCCCGCTCGATCCGTTTCGCCGTGAATCAGGAATATGCGAGCGAAGACGTCGCGCTCTCCGACGGCGATGAAGTCGCCGTCATCCCGCCGGTTGCCGGCGGCGCGCCCGGTGGCGCCGACACGCCCGTCCCCGATTCCGCCTCCGGCGACCCGGTTCACGTCGCGCTTCAGGAAGCGCCGATCGACCCCGCCGCGCTCGAACGCCTCGTCGCCTCGCACGAGGCGGGCGCGATCGCGACGTTTCTGGGTACGGTTCGTGCGGAACACGGCGGCCCCGGTGGTGATGCTTCCGGCAAGGGCGACGCGGACGACCAGCTGCTCGCGCTCGAGTACACGGCGTACGGTGAGATGGCATTGAAGAAGATGCGCGCGATCTGCGAAGCCGCGCGCGTGAAGCACGATCTGATCGCCGTCGCGGCCGTGCATCGCACGGGGCGTCTCGCACTCGGCGAAGCGTCGATTGCCGTGGCCGTATCGTCGGGGCATCGCGCGGAAGCGTTCGCCGGCTGCAGATACGTGATCGACACGCTCAAGGTCGAAGTGCCGATCTGGAAGAAGGAACACTGGTCGAGCGGCGAAACGAGCTGGGTCGACCCGACCGCGCAGGAGTAGCGCACGCCGCCACTGCTGCCGTTCTCGATCACACCCGCCCGAAAAAAAGGAGCCCCCGATGCCCGAGTCGCTTGCGAAGCGCAAGGCGCGCGCCGCGAAAATACTGAAGGAGCTGAAGAAGCTCTACACCGACGCGGACTGCGCGCTCGACCACAAGAGTGCGCTCGAGCTGCTCGTCGCCACCATTCTCTCCGCCCAGAGCACCGACGAAAACGTGAAC
>JABDJQ010000193.1 GCA_013002425.1 Gemmatimonadota bacterium | reverse complement strand
TCCCTACGGCGATACGTGCGTGATCCCGCTCGATCGCGTCGGTGACGAAGTTCTTCTCTGGACGCTTCTCGAAGCGCTCGGCGAACAGACCGTCGATACGACGGACGAACTGCGACGCGCGAATCCGGTGGATCTGATCGAGAAGTCGATCCGCTCGATGACGCCGGATGAAGCCGAAGCGGCTGACCCGGCAACCGCCGCACAGCAATCCGAGATCGCCGGCGCCGTCCGCGTGCTCCCCGTTCAGCTCGTTACGCGTATTATCGTCGGCGGCGTGATCGCTCTGCTGGCCGCATTCGTTCTGCTCTCCTACGTGATCGGGGCCCGTGGATAACGGGCCCTTTCCCGGCCCCAGCCCGTTGACACACCCGCCTGCAGTGTCTATTCTTCTCTTGTCGGCGTAATCGTCGCTCTCTATTTCGCTTACCGCATATTGCCCGCGCCCGGACGCGCCCCGCACCGATCGGCGCGGCGGCGTTCCCGCGTGCGCTTCGCGCCCGCCCTTTCGAGGAGACAAGGTATGGGAATTCAGTACGATCCGGCGGAGATGATCGCCGGAATACCGGATGGTGCGCGCATCATGATGGGGGGATTCGGCATGTGCGGAATCCCGGAAAATTCCATCGCGATGTTGCTCGAAACCGGCCAGAAGAATCTCACGATTCTGAGCAACAACGCCGGAGTCGACACGTTCGGTATTGGCCTCCTGATCAACAGCGGTCAGGTGAGCAAGATGATTTCGACGTATATCGGTGAAAACACCGTTCTCGAAAAGCTCCTGATCGACGGCGGCATCGAGGTCGAACTCGTGCCTCAGGGGACATTCGCCGAGAGGATACGCGCGGCCGGCGCGGGGCTCGGTGGTTTCTTCACGCCGACCGGGGTCGGAACCGTGGTTGCCGAAGGAAAGGAAACGCGGGAGCTGCACGGGAAGACGTTTGTTTTCGAAGAACCCCTTCATGCGGATTACGCTTTCGTAAAAGCGAGCGTGGGCGACAGGAAGGGAAACCTCTTCTATAGAAAGACGACGCAGAACTTCAATGCCGTGATGGCGATGGCTGCGAAAAAGACGATCGCCGAAGTCGAGAAACTCGTCGATGCCGGCGGGATCGAGCCGGAATCCGTTCATACTCCGGGACTCTTCGTCGATGTCGTGTACCAGGGAGCGAACTTTGAAAAGCGGATCGAAAAAAGAACGTATCGCACAGCGGATCGCTAGGGAACTACGCGACGGTTTTTACGTGAACCTCGGGATCGGCATCCCGACCATGGTGGCGGATTACATTCCGGAGGGCATGGACATCACGCTCCACTCCGAGAACGGGATGCTCGGGATCGGCCCGTACCCGACCGAGAGCGAAATGAATGCCGATCTGATCAACGCGGGCAAGGAGACCATCTCCGAAACGCCCGGCAGTTCCTACTTCGGGAGTGACCTTTCCTTCGCGATGGTGCGCGGCGGTCACATCGATCTTTCGATTCTGGGCGGCATGCAGGTGTCGGAATCGGGAGATCTCGCGAACTGGATGGTGCCGGGATCCGTCGTCAAAGGCATGGGCGGCGCGATGGATCTCGTTGCGGGCTCGCGGCGCGTCGTCGTGGCGATGATGCACACTTCGAAAGACGGTTCCCCGAAGATTCTGCCGTCGTGCACGCTGCCGCTCACGGGCGTCGGCGTCGTCACGATGATCGTAACCGATCTGGCCGTGATCGAAGTGACGAAGAAGGGTCTGCTTCTCACCGAGGTCGCGCCCGACACGACGGTCGACGAAGTGCGCGAGAAGACCGGCGCCACCCTCCGCATCGGAGACGTGCGCGAAATGCTCTTCGCGAACTGACGGCGTACCGTGCGAATCGGCGCATGCGAAGTCACGCCGCTCGACGCAGGATCGATCCTGTTCGACGGAGGCGCCACGTTCGGCGCCGTACCGAAGAAGGTCTGGAGCCGGCTCGTATCGTGCGACAGTGAAAACCGCGTGCGTCTGGCGATGCGTCCGTATCTCGTGCGAACACCGGCTTCGCTTGCGCTGATCGACGCCGGATTCGGCTCCCATCAGGACGAGCGCACGCGGGGCATGTACGGACTGCGCGGCTCCGGAGACGCTCTCGATTCCCTTCGCGCGCTCGGCGTCGACGCCGGCGAGATCGACCGCGTGATCCTGACGCACCTGCACGTGGACCACGCGGGCGGTCTTTTTCGTAAGGAGAGGGACCGCGTTCTCCCCGTTTTCCCGAACGCGGAGATCGTGGTGCAGAGGGGAGAGTGGGACGCGGCACGGAGGCACGACCCGCTGACGCGCGCGGGCTACGCGCCCGAAGACGTCGTCCGCCTTGCAAAGGCGCGGCTTCGCTTCACGAACGGCGACGAGCGGATCGACGACTGGATTCGAGTGGTAAGGTCGGGCGGGCACACGACACATCATCAGATGTTGCTTCTCGAGTCCGGAGACACGACCATGTGGTTTCCCGGCGACATCGTGCCGACGACGCATCATCTCCGGCCGGTCTACATGACCGCGCTCGACCTGAATCGCGGGCGTACGTTCCGCGTGAAGCAGCAATATCTGGCCCGGGCGGCCCGAGAAGGGTGGCTCGTCGCTCTTTATCATGAAAGGAACGATCCGCTCGGATGGATCGCGGCTCCTTCAACCGGAAGGTACGCGCTTACCCCCGCCATGGATCGCCCGCAAGGAGGAGAAGAATGAACAGCGAACGGACTCCCGTGATCGTGAGCGCCTGTCGCACGCCGATCGGCGAGTACATGAAATCGCTTGCCACGTTTTCGGCAGCGAGCCTCGGTGCGATCGTCGTGAAAGAGGCGGTGCTACGCGCGGGAATCGACCCGGACACGGTCGACGAAGTGATCATGGGGAACGTGGTCCCTTCAGGTGGCGGACAGGCGCCGGCAAGGCAGGCGGCGATCCACGGCGGCATTCCCGCCACGAAAGCCGCGATGACGATCAACAAGGTCTGCGGATCCGGTCTCAAGGCAGTACAGCTCGCGGCTCAGGGCATCATGCTGGGCGACGTCGACTGTGTCATCGCCGGCGGTATGGAGAGCATGTCGAACGTGCCTTACTACCTGATGAAGGCGCGGGGCGGTTATCGCATGGGGAACGGGCAGGTGGTCGACGGCATGATTCATGACGGCCTCTGGGATTCGTTCAACGACTATCACATGGGTGTCGCCGCGGAACGCACGGCGGAGAAGTCCGACGTAACACGCGAAGCGCAGGACCGTTTCGCGATGGAGAGCCATCAGAAAGCGGCGAAAGCCACGGAGTCGGGCGCGTTTCGCGAAGAGATCGTTCCCGTCGAGATCCCGCAGCGGAAAGGGGATCCGCTCAAGTTCGAGAACGACGAACGGATCCGGCCGGAAACGACAATGGAATCGCTCGCGAAGCTTCGGCCGGCTTTCAAAAAGGGCGGCACGGTAACCGCCGGCAACGCACCGGGCCTGAACGACGGCGCATCGGCTCTCATGATCATGTCCGCCGCGAAAGCGAAGGAACTCGGAGTCACGCCGCTCGCGAAAGTTACGGGATACGCCGTCGGCGGGGCGGAACCGGAGGACGTGTTCTTCGCGCCCATCGTCGCCGTGCGCAAACTCCTCGCGCGAGCGGGCACGAAGATCTCGGACTACGACCTGATGGAAGTGAACGAAGCGTTCGCGGCGCAGGTACTCGCCGACGGCAAAGAACTCGGCTGGGACTGGGATCGTGTCAATGTAAACGGCGGCGCCGTGGCCCTCGGTCATCCGATCGGCGCGAGCGGCGCGCGCATCCTGACGACACTCCTGTACGCCATGAAGAACCGGCAGAAGAGAACGGGCATGGCGGCGATCTGTCTGGGAGGGGGGAACGCAGTCGCCCTTTCCGTGGAGGCATTGAATCTCTCATGAGTGAACGAACGAAGCAAGTAGCGGTCATCGGTTCCGGAACGATGGGTTCCGGCATTGCGCAGGTCTTCGCGCAGTCCGGTTACGAGGTGAGCCTGATCGATATCGACGCCGAAGCCCTCGACCGCGCCGTGGGGCGCATCGGAAAGTCGGTGAACAAGCTCGCCTCGAAGGGCGTGATCGATCCGACACAGGTCGACGTGATCGTCGGTCGTATCGAAGCGATCGACCGGATCGAGAAGATCAGGAAGGTGCCTCTCGTGATCGAAGCGGTTCCTGAAAACTTCGAACTCAAGAAGCGCATCTTTCAAACAATCGACGAAATCGTTCCGGAAGAAACGATTCTCGCGAGCAACACGTCGTCGATTTCGATTACCGAAATCGGCGCGGCAACGAGCCGCCCCGACAACGTGATCGGCATGCACTTCATGAACCCCGTTCCGCTCATGAAGCTCGTGGAGGTCATCCGCGGCGTCGCGACGACCGACGCGACGTACAACCGTGTGCGTGAGATCACCGAGGAACTGGGGAAAGTGGCCGTCGAGGTGCAGGACTACCCGGGGTTCGTCTCCAATCGCATTCTGATGCCGATGATCAACGAGGCGATCTACGCGCTGATGGAAGGCGTGGCGAGCGCGGAGGACATCGACAAAGTGATGAAGCTCGGCATGAACCATCCGATGGGACCGCTCACGCTGGCCGATTTTATCGGCCTCGACGTATGTCTCGCAATTATGGAAGTTCTGTACAAGGGCTTCTCGGATCCGAAGTACCGGCCGTGCCCGCTGCTCAAGAAGATGGTGAACGCAGGCTATCTCGGTCGCAAGAGCGGCCGCGGGTTTTTCGTATACGAGACTTGATCGAAGAAGGATAGACACGATGCAGTTTCAACTGAATGAAGAACAGCTCATGATTCGCGACATGATCCGCAAGTTTGCCGAAGAGCAGCTTGCGCCGACGGCGACGGAACGCGACGAGAAGGAGAAACCCGCTCTCGAGCAGATGAAAGCGTTCGGACAACTCGGCGTGCTCGGCATGACGATTCCCGAAGAGTACGGCGGTGAGCCGCTCGACGACATCGCCGACGCGATCGTGATCGAAGAGTGTTCCCGCGTCGACGCCTCGTTCGGAGTCTTCGTCGCCGTTCATACGGGTCTTTGCGCGACCTGCCTCGTGGAGCACGGAACCGAAGAGCAGAAGAAGAAGTACCTCACGAAACTCGCGACAGGCGAGATGCTCGGCGCGTATTCGCTCTCCGAGGCCGGCGCCGGATCCGACCCGAGCGCGCTTCGGTGCAAAGCGGAAAAAAAGGGCGACAAGTACTATCTGACAGGCGAGAAAACGTGGGTCACGAACGGCGCCATTGCCGACGTATACATTCTTATCGCCAAAACCGATCCGGACGCCGAACGAGGCAAGGGTATCACGGCATTTATCGTCGAAAAGACGTTCCCCGGATTCACGGTCGGCAAGAAGGAAGAAAAGCTCGGTATTCGCTCGAGCGACACGGTAACGCTGGTGCTCGAGAACTGTGAAGTACCGGCCGAAAACGTCGTCTGGGAAGAAGGCAAAGGGCTCCAGGTCGCGTTCGCCGCTCTCGACCGTTCCCGCATCGGAATCGCCGCCCAGGCCGTCGGTATCGCGCAGGGGGCGTACGAATTCGCTCTGAAGTACGCGCAGGAGCGAGAGC
>JABDJQ010000744.1 GCA_013002425.1 Gemmatimonadota bacterium | reverse complement strand
GCGAAGCGGCGCGCAAGATTCTGGCGCTCCTCGAATCGCAGGGCGCGCTCTTCTACGGCGACCTCGAGAACGCGAACGCCGGCCTGCCGACGCAGATCGAAGACGGACTCTGGGAACTCGTGTCGCTCGGCATCGTGAGCGCGGACAGTTTTCAGGCGCTCCGCGAACGCATGCGTCCATCGAGCCGGCGCCGCCGCCGGCGTCCGGGCGCATCCCGTTTCCGTTCGCGCTTCGGTATCGCGGCTTCGCGCGCCCTGCTTCCGTCAGGCCGCTGGACGCTCCTGCCCGCGTCTCCGTGGCAGGAGGTGAAGCGCGACGAGATTGCCGAAGCGTGGGCCGGGCAGCTGCTGGAACGCTACGGCGTCGTTTTCCGCGATGTCGTGCAGCGCGAACGGGTGGGCATTCCGTGGCGCGAACTGTTGCAGGCTTTCCGACGCATGGAAGCGCGCGGCACGACGCGCGGCGGTCGTTTCGTGACGGGGTATTATGGTGAACAATATGCGAAGCCCGAAGCGGTCGACGCGATCCGGCGCGTTCGCAAACAGGAACCGCAGGGGGAGCGTGTCCGCGTCAGCGCGGTGGATCCGCTGAACCTCGTCGGCATCTTGACCGAGGGCGCGCGCATCCCCTCGATTCACACGAACCACGTTCTCTTCGTCGACGGGCAGGCGGAGTTGCCGTCGGCCGCGGGGCGTCATGCGGACGACTGATCCGCCGTATCCGTTGATCGCCGCGTTCGTTCTGTTCTCGGCCGGTCATCTCTTCGCTTCGTTCCCCGAACCGACACGAATCTGGGGCTGGAACGCGCTGGCGTTCGTCCCGCGGCCGGTCCTGCTGCTCTGGATCTTGGTCGCGCTCGTAATGCTGATCCCCGCGGTCGCGCGCGGCGTCGGCACGCTGGGTTCGCGCTTGATCGAGAGTGCGACGCGGTCGCCCCTTCACATGGTTCCTCTTGCGGCCTCGCTGCTCGGAATCGCATTCGTTTTTCGCAATCGCAACGTGTTCTTCGGCGACAGCGCACTCATTCCGTCGATGCTGGTCGATCCGGAAGCCGGGGTCGTGGGGACGGCGGGAGGGGGCTCGTTTCTCGTCCACCGCGTGCTGCACGGCGCGCTCGCAAGCACCGGGATCGCGGGCGGTGATACCGTCTTCGTGATCACGAGCCTCGCGGCCGGCGTCGCGATGCTCTTCGTCTGGCGCTCGCTCACGGCCGGTCGTCCGCCATGGGAGCGGGCCGCCGCGTTCGCGCTTCTCTTCGGAAGCGGCGCGATGCTGTTCTTTTTCGGCACCGTCGAGCATTACCCGGTGATGCAGCTCTTCATTGCGCTCTCGCTCGTTGCGGCGCTTCGCGCTCGATCGCTCCCGGGGCAACTGGGCGGGCTCCTGCTTCTGCTCGCCGCCGCGTTCTTTCATCTTTCGGCGCTCGTTCTCGCGCCGGCGTGGATCGCGTTCGTCTGGCCGCGGCTCCGCGGCCTGGGTGGGCGCGCGGCGCTGCTTGCCGGCTCCGCGTGCGCGGCGGCCGTTCTCGGTTTTCTGCTTTTTCGCTACGGGCGCGCCTACGAAGGCTGGGACGCGTTCGTCCCTCTCCTCGACAGGGGGAGGCATGCGTATTCGATTTCTTCGCTCGAGCATCTGCGCTTCGTTCTGAACGAGCTTCTGCTGATCGCGGGGCCGCTCCTGCTCCTCTTCTTTCTTCCGCGCGAAGCGAACAGTCAGGGGAAGGACACGGCCGAAACGGCGGGCGTGAAGAGTGATGCTGCGACGCAGAATATCGAGGACGCTGCATTGCACGAAGCGGGGCTTCGCGCCACGCGCGGACGATTCGCGCTCTTCGCACTCGCTCTCGGGCTCCTCTTTCTCGTCACGATCGAACCGTGGCTCGGGCCGCGCGACTGGGATCTGATGGCGCTCCCCGCGATTCCGATTCTGATCTGGGGCGCGCGCGTCGTGCTGCGCGGCCGCTGCGTAACGCCGCAGATTGCGGGTCTGCTTCTCGCGGCCGCCTTGCTGCATGTCGCGCCCTGGGTCGTCGCGAACGCGAACGAAGAGCGCGCGGCGGACCTCACGATCGCGTGGGTGAGCGCGGATCCGCACTACGAGAATCCTGTCGCGCGCGCGCCGAAGTCGCTCGGCGTGCTCCTCTCGCGTCACGGGCATGACGCGGCGGCCGGCGCGTTGTTCGCCCGCGCCACGCAGATTCGCGAAGATGCGCAGGACTACTACAACATGGGCACGAATCTGGCGAAGCGGGGCGAGTACGAAGAGGCGGTGGAGTGGCTGCTGCGCGCCGTGGAACTCGAGCCGGGATACGTCGAGGCCCGGTTCAATCTCGCGCGCGCCGAATGGAAGCAGGGCAACGCGGCCGCCGCGGAGACGAGTCTGCGGCTGTTGCTCGCGATGGAGCCGAATCACGCGAAGGCGGAGCAACTGCTCGGCACCGTGCTCGGCGAAGTCGGCGACACGAAGAACGCGATCGAAGCGTTACGCCGTTCCGCGGCGATCGATTCGACTTCGTGGGAAACATGGGCGAACCTCGGCGTGCTGCTGGCCAAGTCGGGGCGCGAGGGAGAAGCGCGTGACGCTTTCGCCCGTTCTCTGGCGATCAACGGAGAGAACGAAGTCGTTCGACGCTACTACGACCGCCTGGAGTCCGCGCGTTGAATCGATCGTCCCGCATTCTCACGATCATCCTGCTCGTGGCCGCCTGTATTCGCATCGGCTACTGGTTTTCCTATCGCGATCATCCCGAGTTCGACACTCCCATGCTCGACGCCGGCTGGTTTCACGAGCAGGCGCTTGCCGCGCGCGAGGGAAGATGGGAGGGAGACGAGTCGGTCTTCCGGGCGCCCGGATACGTTTGGTGGCTGGCGGGCATGTACGGCGTGGTCGGGAATTCCCCTTCGTCCGTACGTCTGATCCAGCTTCTGCTCGGCGTCGTTACCGTGTTCCTCGTGTATCGAATCGGCCGGACCGTATACGGGGAGCGCGCGGGCCTCTTCGCCGCCGGCCTTCTGGCGCTCGCGAGCCCGGTGTTCTATTTCGAGGGGGAGCTGCTGATCGCGTCACTGCTTCCGCTGCTGACCGCGGCTCTGATCCTTTCGCTGCTCGCCGCGCGTGCGAGTGCGAGCGGGCGGCCCGCGATTCTCGCCGGTATCGTGGCGGGCGCCATGGCGGTCTCCCGGCCGAACGTGCTTCTCTTTCTGCCCGCGGCGTTCGTATGGCTCTATCTCCGCGATCGCAGGCGCGCGCTCCTTTTCGCGGCATGCGCGGCGGTTCTGATCGGGGGCGTTACGGTCCGGAACCACGCCCGCTCCGGCGAATGGATTCTGGTTTCGTCGCAGGCGGGACTCAACTTCTACCTCGGCAACAACGCGAGCGCCGACGGGCGCCACGCGATCTTCCCCGCGTTCCCCGCGTGGGACAACACGGACATCGCGCGCATCACGGCCGAGCGGATCGGGCGACCCGCCACCCCGCGCGAGATCTCGAACTACTGGGCGGCGCAGGCGCGCGAGGAGATTCTCGCGGACCCCGGCGCGGCGGCTTTCCGCATGCTGAAAAAGGTCGCGTATCTGTTCAGTGCGCGCATGATCGGCAACAATCGCGATCTGGCGCTCACGTTCTCGTCTCATCCGGTGCTCCGCCTTCCGTTCGTCACGTTCTCTCTGCTCGTTCCGCTCGGGCTCGTCGGGCTGCTTTTCGCTCGCCGTCGCGCGAACGACTACGCGTCCGGACCTGAGCCGGGCCGCAGCGAGGGGCGAGGACTCCTGATCTCGTTCACGGCGCTATACGGTCTTTCGATCGTACTGTTCTTCGTGTGTGAACGATTTCGAGTTCCGCTTGCCGTGCCGCTCGCGGTATTCGCGGGTGCGGGCATGGAATCGCTCGCGCGGCGTCTGCCGGCGTGGCGTCGCGCGCTCCCCGCGTGGCTCCTTCTCGCGGCCGCGCTCGTTCTCGTGCGCGCGAATCTGTTTCAGGGAGAAGCGCAGTCCATGAGCGGCCAGGAGGCGTTTCATCGGGGGAACGTGCACGCGCGCCGGGGGGAAACGGAGGAAGCGATCGCGGCGTATCGTGAAGCGATCGCGCGCATCCCGACCGTGGCGGGACCGTACTACCATCTGGCGGCCGTGCTCCAGGGGGAAGGGAACGCGGTCGAATCGGAAGAACTGCTTCGCAAAGCCTGGTCGCTGGCGCCCGACGATCCCGAGATAGGAAACGCGCTCGCCGCTCACCTGCGTGATACGGCCCGCGCCGACGAGGCCCTCGCCGTTTATCGCGACGTGCAGACGCGCGCGCCGGGGGACCCGTGGGCGTGGCTCGGCGCCGGCTCGCTGCTCATGGAACGGGGCGCGCCGGAAGCGCGAACGTCCCTCGTGCGCGCGACCGAAACCGCGCCGGACCTCGCCGCCGCCTGGTTCGAGCGCGGCAACTACGAAGTATCCGTGGGCGACCTGGCCGGCGCGAAGGGCAGCTACGAACATGTGATCGCGCTCGATCCGAACGCGATTACGCCGCGCATGAACTACGCCCTCGTTCTCTAT
>JABDJQ010000161.1 GCA_013002425.1 Gemmatimonadota bacterium | reverse complement strand
TCCCGGAACAGCGTGCGGAAGTATTGTTCCAAACCCACCTGATTCATGAAAAGGACCTCGCGGAACGCCCGTCGGCAGTCGGTCAAACCGACCCTACCGTGTAACGTGAAAAACCCCCCGCACTTTCGTGCAGGGGGCTTTCCAAATCAAACGAACTCTTGAATCGACTACTCGAAGAAGTAGTAGATCCCGCCGCCCGTCGCGTTCGCGCCGGCCGTCGTGAAGTCCGTCACACTGTCGCCTTCTTCCGGGCTGTACGTGTTGATGTTGAGGCCGTGGTAGAAGTTGATCCCCACGTTGTCCGTCGCCATCCACATGTAGAAGAGCCAGGCCTGGAACTGCAGCGCCGTGCCGTCAGCGAGGCTGCGGTTACCGAAGGCGGTCTTCGACGAGCTGTCGTCCGGCGAGAAGTTCGCGAATCCGACACCGGGACGAATCCCGAACCAGCTGCGATCGCCCGAGTGCATGGTAATCGGGAGTCCGACTTCCAGATAGAAGTTGGTGTTCCCGCTGTCGAAGCTCTCGAGGCCGAGACCGCCGGTAATACCGAGGACGTCCGTCGCCTGGTAGTAGCCGCCGACCGGAGCCGCAGAACTGGTGAAACCGAGACCGTACGAACCGGGCGCGATTGCTGCAGCAGAGCTAGCCATGAGTGCCGTCGCCGCTGCGATTACAAAAAACTTACGCATTTCTGAGCAACCCTCCTTCTGGTTTGACAGAAAGTCACCTGCCGGTCGCCAATATGGCGAGCCAAAAATTACAAGTCAAGAACAAACTACAACTTGCCAGCTTAGAAACCGAGGGCAGTATTACGCGCGGGAAAGCCCCTGTCAAGGATGAATTTCCGAGAAAACCTCATCCGAGACAGGGGCCGTCTATCCCCGCTAACCTGTTCTTATCTAACGGCTTTGGTCTGCCGCGTCTCGCAGAGCCGCCTCCACCTTCGATTTCACGATCGCCGCAATGACTTCCGGATTCAGGCCGGCCGCCGCCTCAGGCGAAACTTTGCCGTCCGGACAGTCCGAGGGCGTCGACGAGAGCCGGCGTCCGTTGACTTCGAACTCGAAACACTGATCGGGAATGAAGTCGCAGAATTCGCCGCTGCCCGTCGCCGTGATCGTTCCTCCGCCGGTCATGTCGTACGAGTCGTCGTCATAGGTGCCGTTATACGAGTTGCTGGTCGTAATCGTGCAACCGGTCTCGACGTCGTTGATCTCGCCTTCGCAGGTCACGCTGATCGTATTCTGGCCGACGTCGATATCGCATTCGATGCCGGAACCCTCGAAGCCGTCTTCGAAGTCTTCCAGGCTGTCGCTCGGGCAGATGCTCGACGTGTCACGCGTATCGGAAATGGGGTTGCTGTCGCCGCAGAACCAGACACGCACACGCGCTTCGTAGTCGCCGATCCCGACGAACTCGCCGACGTTGCCGCCGCCGTTATCGGTCGTATCCACTTCGGTCGTATCTTCCGGAATGTCGTCGCCGCACTCGGGTACCGTCGAATTCACGCGCGTGTAGATAGCCGTGAGCATCACGTCTTCGGTGTCGTCCGGATCACAGCCGGCGCCGGTCCCGACCGTCGTCTGACGTCCCATGAGCGTGAAGCTCGTGCCCGTCCGCTTGCCCGTTGCCACGATGCTCGCGTCGAACGCGCAGGTGTCGCTGCCGTCGGCGAATACGAGCATCGTGTCGCAATCGACGTCGATGCTGTCCTGGCCGATGAAATACACACAGCCGAACGGCACTTCACCGCCCGTGATGCCCTTGTCGCAGACCATCAGCGTATCCGTATCGGTCGTCGTGTCGGCTACGGCCGATGCCTTCCCCGCTTCCACGTCGATCGTGGTCACGGTGCCGACCCATGTACCCTGCCAGTCGCGCGGCGGGGTGAGGCTCGGGGTGTCGGTTCCACCGCCGTTTCCGTTTCCATCGCCGTCGCCCGGATCCGAGGGGTTGTCGTCGCCGCAGCCGACGGCGAGAAATCCGGCGCACGCGAGCACAAGACACCAATGCTTCCAATTCATAGGGAACTCCTTCTATTGGCCTGAACGATTAAGCCCTGGTTTGAGTGGGTAAAAGATATTCGATTCGAAACCGATTTGTAAAGAATTGTGAGGCGGCGTCGCTACTGAAAGTTGCGCGACCGGATAACATGAGATACGGTCCGAGCGTCATGGGACTGAACGAACTACTGTCAAATTACATCATGAACGTATGGATCCGCTCGGGCACCATCATCGGCCTGTCGGTCGTGGCGGCGTTCCTGACGGCGTGGATCATCAAGCGGATCTGCGCGCTGGCGGCTCACACCGAAACGGACCTCGACGACCAGATCGGGGCGATCGTGCAGGGCCCCGTGTTCTGGTCGTGCATTCTGTTCGGAGTCAGCTACGCGCTGGAGCCGCTCGGCATGCAGGACAAAGCGATCGGGATCGTGCGTACGATCGCGTTCACGATCTCCGTCATGATCTGGGCGTTCGCTTTCGCCCGCCTTTCGCGCGTGATCCTGCGATTCCTCGCCAACCGCGGAACCCAGACCGGGATCGTGCAACTGCGGACGCTTCCGCTGTTCGAAAACCTGAATCTGATGCTGATCATCGCGGCGTCGAGTTACATGATCCTCGTGGCCTGGAACGTGGACATCACCGCGTGGCTGGCTTCGGCCGGGATCCTGGGGATCGCGATCGGCTTCGCGGCGCGCGACTCGCTTTCGAACATCTTTTCGGGGATCTTCATCATCGCCGACGCGCCGTACAAGATCGGCGACTACATTCTGCTCGACACGGGCGAGCGCGGCCAGGTGACCGACATCGGTCTCAGAAGCACGCGCATCCTGACGCGCGACGATGTCGAGATCACGATTCCGAACGCGGTCATGGGAAGCTCGAAGATCAGCAACGAAGCGGGCGGACCGCATGTGAAAACGCGGATCCGCATTCCGGTCGGGGTTTCGTACAGCTCGGATATCGACAAGGTGCAGGAGATCCTGATGCGGGTGGCGGGCGCCGAGACGAAGCTCGCGAAGCATCCCGAGGCGCGCGTTCGTTTCCGCGCGTTCGGCGCCTCGAGCCTCGACTTCGAATTGCTCGGCTGGATCAATCACCCGGAAGAGAAGGGCATTACGATTCACCAGCTCCACTGCGAGATCTTCAAATCATTTCAGAGCGAGGGGATCGAAATTCCGTTCCCGCAGCGCGATCTCTACCTGAAGGAAACGCCGGATGCGGGAACGGCGCCGCCGGACCGCGCCTAGCGAACTCCCCCCTCTACACGGTTCCGGACCCCTACGGTTCCCCCGCCCCGTCCGCACGGAGACGCCTGAGCGCCTCTTCCGCCATCGCATACCCCGGGTCGAGCGCCAGGGCCGATTCGTACGCCGCGATCGCCTCGCCCGCGCGACCGGTCGCCTCGAATACGCGCCCGATATTGTAGTGCGCTTTCTTATAGTAAGGGTCGCGATCCATAATCATTCTGAATTCGTCCTCGGCGTTCGCGTACCGCCCCATCTTGTAGAGACAGAGCCCGACGTTGTTGCCGATCGTCGAAAGAAGGTCCGCGCGCTCGGTCGCCATCGCCCGGGTGCGCAGTTTCTGAAACCCGACGAGCGCCTCTTCGAACCGCCCCTCGTTGTAGATGGCCGCGACCGCGATCAGCGCCTCGGTGATGTCGTCGTACTGCGCGCGCCCCCGATCGTACTGGCCGGCGGCGCCGAACTCCCGCGCCTTCGTGATCCAGCGCGCCGCAGCCTGATCGTTGCCGCGGCGGCGGGCGACTTCGGAGAGCGACTCGTACGCCGGCGCAAACCGCGGGTCGATCGCGAGCGACTGATGAAACATCGCTTCCGCCTCGTCGAGATCCCCGCGATTCAGGTAGAGCGTGCCGAAGTTCAGATAGTCGACGCGCTTCCATGTCTGCGCTTCGAGAAGACGGTCGGTGCGATTCGTAAACCAGGCGAAGACGATCAGCGCGAGAAACGCCAGAGCGACGCGCGCGCGTGTTGCGGAAGGCGCGCGTGAGCCAGCGGGCACGCGCGATGTAGCGGGTGCGCGTGAGCCCGGCGCGGGTTTGCCGGGCGCGGGTTTGCGCGCGATCGCCTGCCGAATGAGCGTGCCCGCCGCGACGAGCGCGAACGCGGCGAACGGAATCGTGAAGAGCGCGACCGGAAGCCGGTATTCCGCGGAAACGAAGAAGAGCAGGCACGTCACGAGAGG
>JABDJQ010000153.1 GCA_013002425.1 Gemmatimonadota bacterium | reverse complement strand
TCGAACTTCCTGGATCAGCATCCCGACGGGCTCGAAGACGTGGCGGAACGTTACGGGAACGAAATTCGCAACATCGCGAACAGCGAAGATCGCCCTGCCGGGCTCCGCATGCTCGGCCACGTGATGCTCTATCGCGTCGGAATTCCCGACGAAGCCGGTTTCGTCGACGCACTGCACGCGCTCGAGCGCGATCCCGAACTCGGCGTCCTCGCGACGGACCAGCAGAAGCTGCTGCTGCAGGTCGCGCCCGACCAGGAACAGAAGCGCGCGGTTCGCCTGCTTCTCACGTCGCGCATTCTCTCGGTCCGCAAAGAGGCTTGGAGCATGCTCGAGGTCATGGAAACGGCCGACAGCGACCTGATCGTTCTCGATCTTCTCGACGAAAGCCCGCGCTGCGGCAACGCCGTACTCTTTCTCGTGAAGGAACTCATCGACAAGCGTCAGGACCTTCTCGTGCGCATGATGCACTCGGTCATCTACCTGCTCGAAGAGCCGGAGAAAGAGACGCATCGCAAGGACGCGCAGAAGCTCATCGAATCGCCCGCGTTCAAAAAGGCGATTCAGGGGTGCGAATTGAACGAAGCCGAGCGCGAGTTCCTCACGAACCGCCTCGCGCACTGGAAGCATTCGGAACGGTATCTGTTCCCGCTTCTGGAGCTCTTCAACGATACGCCGCTCAGCGATATCGCCGCGGCTGTCGAAGAGAAGCGTCAGGCCCTTCGCCCGATCGCGGAAACTTCGATACTCGATCAGTTCGGCGGTCGCATTCTGATGACGAAGCCGACGCTCGACCGCCTGCGAAAAGAAGTGGAAGAGCTCGACTGGGATCTCAAGACGACCATTCCGAAGATGATCCGCGAAGCGCGCGAACTCGGCGACCTGAAAGAGAACGCGGAATATCATGCGGCGAAGAAGAAGCAGCGTGACGCGAGCCAGCGTCTCGAGCAGATGTACGAACGCGTGCGCCTCGCGACGCTGATCGAAGACATGTCGATGCCGGAAGACTCCGTTTCGCCCGGGACCGAAGTCACCGTGAAGACGTCCACCGGCGAGACGCAGACGTACTGGGTTCTCGGCGAAGGCGACGGCGAACTGGCGCCCGAGGTCGTTTCGTATCGCGCGCCGATCGGCGCCGCGCTGCTCGGCAAGAAAGTCGGCGAGCAGACCGAAGAGTTCAACGACCAGACGATGACCGTGACGCAGATTCGGCACCGGCTTCCCGCCTCAGCGGACTAGAGCATGTCCGGTGGCGCGAACCAGGGATCTTTCGACTCTGTTCGCTTCGTTCTGATCGGGACGACCGAGCCTGGCAACATCGGTTCCTCGGCGCGCGCGCTCAAGTCGATGGGCTTTCGCGATCTCGCGCTCGTCGCGCCGCGTGAGCCGTGGAAGACCGATCACTGCGTCGCGATGGGCCACGGCGCCGAAGAGATCCTCGACGAACTCACCGTATACGACTCACTCGACGAGGCGATCGCGGACCGCACGCTGGTCGTGGCGACCACGCGCAGAACCAGGCGCGATCAGCCCGCGGTTCTGACGCCGCGCGCATGGTCCGGCCGTCTTTCCGCCGCATCTCGTCAGGAGCGTGTCGCGATTCTGTTCGGCCCCGAAAAGACCGGCCTTTCGAACGAAGACATTCTGCGCGCCCGCTGGATCGTGACCGCGCCAAGCCCCTCCGACTACCCTTCGATGAATCTCTCCCAGGCCGTGATGGTGATGGCGTACGAATCGACCATGGGCCTTCTCGGCATGCCGAACCATGAAGGGGCGGAAGTCGCGGGCGCTTCGGACGTGACCGACGCGGATGCTGCCGGGGCCGAGACCGGGAAGCTCGACCGCGCGACCGCGGGCGAACTCGAGACGATGTACGAGAACATGGAGAGATCGCTGCTCGCCGCGTCGCTCGACGGCCGCCGCCTTCGTTCCGTGATGCGCAACCTGCGTCTCATTCTGGCGCGCGCCGAGCTCCGCGAAGAAGACGTGAACACGTTTCATTCCATCGCGCAGCGGATTCGCGGCCCGATTATCGGATCCAAGAAGAACGCCGGCGCGAATGCAAACAGCAGCGCAAATGCGAACAGCGGCGCAAATGCGAACAGCGGCGCGAACACCGCCGCCGCCGGGGATTCTCTTGCGCCGGACGAAAGCGACTGCTAGCGTAAGCGCGTGATGTCAGATCCATACGCCACGCCGCAAGGCACCTCCCGCTGCGCCGAACGCTTCGGCGGCCGCACGGCGACAGGCCACTACCGCACGTGGCGCGATCTTCGCATTTCCTCGATCGGCATCGGAACCTACCTCGGATCTCCCGACGACGAAACGGACGAGCGCTACGAAGCCGCTATCGTCGAAGCGGTCCGTTCCGGCGCGAACCATATCGATACCGCGATCAACTACCGGTGCATGCGAAGCGAGCGCGCGGTCGGTCGTGCGCTGGCGCGATTGATCGAAGAGGAGGTCGCGACCCGCGACGAGATCTTCCTCGCCACGAAGGGAGGCTATCTCCCGTTCGAACGCGAGCCGCCGTCCGATACCGACGCCTATATCAAGCGACGTTTTCTCGACCCGGGGCTCGTGAAAAAGAGCGAACTGGCGGGCGACGGCACACACTCGCTCGGCCGCCGCTTTCTGCGCGATCAGGTCGAACGGAGCCGCGCGAATCTGGGCGTCGACTGCATCGATCTCTACTACCTGCACAATCCCGAAGTGCAGGCCGCGGCGCTCGCGAAAGTCGATTTTCTCGCGCGGATCCGGTCCGCGTTCGACGTGATGGAAGAGTTCGTGGAAGCGGGCGCGATCCGGTCGTACGGCGTTTCGAGCTGGGACGCGTTTCGCGTGCCGCCGAGCGCGCGCCAGCACGTGGCGCTCGAGGATCTGCTCGAACAGGCCGAGCGCGTGGCGGGCAACTCCCATCACTTCGCCGCCGTGCAGCTTCCGTTCAACCCGGCGATGATGGAAGGGTTCGCGCTGAACGGGCAACCCCGCCAAGGGGGGCTCGTTTCCGCGTTCGAAGCGATTTCGTCGGAAGGCCTGCTCTGCGCCACGAGTTCTCCGCTTCTGCAGGGGCGTCTGCTGAAAGCGTTCCCGGCGTTCCTCACGGCGGGCATGAAAGGTTTCGATACGCACGCCGCCCGTGCGCTTCAGTTCGCGCGCTCCGTTCCGGGGATTCACACGGTGCTGGTCGGCATGAGCGACCCGTTTCATGTGGCGGAGAACCTGGCCGTAACCCGCGAGAAGCCGCTCGACGAAGAGGAACTCATGGCGCTGTTCGGCTGACCGCGCCCGCCGCGGTCGGTTCGGCGCCCGGGCGGAGATGGCCCGCGCGTATTATTTTGCATTCGCCCCTCCCGAAGAGTTAGCATTCACACAGGTTGCCTGCCCGAGTGCATGACACCGTAGAGATCGAGAGCGACCGTTTGTCGATGTTTCTGTGCGGGCGCGTGGTTCATGGAGCCGCGCGGGAAATGCATCACGACTGGGATCAGGTATGAGCTTAATCGGCGAAATCAAAGCCGCGTATCTCTGGCAGAACGTGAAGCGGAGCCTGAGAAGCGTGGGAGCCGATCCCTCGAGCGAGGAGAGGCTCCGGAGCTTCGTGCGGAACGGCGTCTCCGCGACCGAACCGCTCTTCGCCGACCCCCATCAGCGCCCGGCCAGTTATTTTCCCGGTCTCACCGCGAGCCCGTGGCACGATCCCGACGAATTCCCCTGGCACTCCAGGCTCAAGGCCGCTCATCTCGAGATCAGGCGGGAAC
>JABDJQ010000141.1 GCA_013002425.1 Gemmatimonadota bacterium | reverse complement strand
GCGCTGCAGCGGCTCGATCGCACGAATGCGTGGGCGCCCACCTTCCCCTCCATGGTCGCCGTGATCGACATCGCCACGCGCACGCTCGTTGACGCCGATCCCGTGGCGCCCGGAATGCAGGCGATCGCGCTCGTCGCCACGAACCCGTCGAACGAGCTCTCCTATGACGAAACCGGCGCGCGCATTCTCGTGCCGCTCGTGGGAACGTACGGCGTGAACGACGGCGGCGTGGAAGCCGTCGACCCGTTCGCGCTTCAATCCCAGGGGCTTGTCGTCAGCGAATCGCAGCTCGGGACAGAAGTCGGACCCGCCGTCGCCGCCGGGAACGATCTCTTCGTAATCACTTCTTCGAACTTCTTCTTCGATACACAGCTCATCGCATTTGATCTGGTGGGCGGGGTCGTGACAGACACGCTTCATGCTTCGTTGGGTTTCGTATCCGACTGCATCCACGACCCTCCCACCGATCGTATCTACCTCGCCGATCGCAAGAACACGGATCCCGGCGTGCGCGTGTTCGACGCCGCCACGAAAACCGAGATCACGGTATCGCCGATCGACACCGGACTGCCGCCGTATGACCTGACGCTGTTCCGCGCGAGTTATGTCGGCGTGGCGGGCGGGGGCGAAGCGAGTGCAGGCAGCGATGCCGAACTCGCCGAGGACGCGGCCGACGGGAACGATGCCGCGATCGAGGCGCCGATGCTCGCTGCGTGGCCGAATCCGTCGCGCGGCGAGGTCGTGATTCGCATGACGCCGGCCGCGGCGCCCGGATCCGCAGCCATCTCGATCTACGATGTCCGGGGGCGGTTGATCCGTTCCCTCACCGGATCGGGCGCGGATCGCGGCGAACGTGTCTGGGACGGCGCGGACGCAAACGGACTTGCCGTGGCGCCCGGCGTTTATTTTGCCCGCCCTCATTCGCTCGATCCCGGGTCGATCGACGCGCCGGCCCTCCGCATCATTCGTATTCGATGATCCACGCGTTCCGGCGCGGAGGTCAATCCTCGCCGGTCGCTTCCCTTTCGCGCATTTTCTCCGTTTTCGCCACGCTCCGTTTCGCGCATAATGAGACCGTTCTCGCGTTCGATCACCGCAGCCACAAAGCCGGAGTTCACGATGAAGTTCACCGCGTTCGCCCCGATCTCGATGGGGAACGTCAGC
Source organism: Gemmatimonadota bacterium (assembly GCA_013002425.1). Taxonomy (GTDB): domain Bacteria; phylum Orphanbacterota; class Orphanbacteria; order Orphanbacterales; family Orphanbacteraceae; genus JABDJQ01. The sequence goes on along the minus strand of JABDJQ010000141.1, from coordinate 53 downwards.
GTCGGATTCGACATACTGGGAGCAGCTTTCGCGTCGATTGACGAGACGGAGAT
>JABDJQ010000119.1 GCA_013002425.1 Gemmatimonadota bacterium | reverse complement strand
CTCAGATTCTGTGGTCCAAATTGACTTGAATCCCTGCGTTATCTCACAAGACACACGATTCCCCGTGCGGAAGGAGATAACGGATGAAACACGAAAAAGAAACGCTGAATACCCTGAGGATCGCGATTGCTGCCCTCCTGCTCGTTCCGGCGCTGGCGCTTGCGGGCGGCGGGGATGTGCTGCTGCAAAACGATTTCGAAGGAGAACCGCTCGGCCCGATTTCGACCGTAGCGGTCGGCAACGGTGCGCACCCGCTGCTTCCGTTCGCGACGCTGGCGACGGTGGTCGACGACGGCGGCAACAACTACCTGCAGGTGACCGATAACCACGCGCTCATCATCGGCTCGCTCAAGTTCAACTTTCTGAACGACGAACAGGTCGACAGCGGGATCGTCTGCATCTCTTATACGGTAACGTTCGACACTCTTGATCAGTACACGTTCTCTATCTACAACCTCGGCCTGCCCGACATCGCTCAGCTCTATCATCAGGTCCGATTCAACTCGGGCGGGCAGATGAACTTCTTCGATGCGGACGACGTCTCGCCGTCTATGCTCACGCTGCTTTATGCGGTCGACACTCCGTATCTCTTCGAATTCGAGTACGACCTCGACGCCGGCACGTACGACATGTCGATCAACGGCACGAAGCATCTCGACGACGAACCGCACGGAGTCACGAGCGGGTCCATGGGTACGCTCTGGTTTCAGCCCGCGAACGACTTCAACAGCGGGGACACGTTCCGCCTCGACGACATTCTCGTGCAGAAGGGGAACGCCGTGCAGACTGACGTAGCGGGGCCGGCGGGCGACGCCGACGCCGCGGGTGACGCCGACGCCGCCGACACCGAGTCGATCCGGCCGCTCGCCATGATGGCGGCGCCGTGGCCGAACCCGGTGCACACGGCCGCGAACCTGAGCTTCACGCTGCCGCAGGCCTCCAACGCCACGGTGAACGTCTACGATCTCGCCGGGCGCAAGGTGACGACGCTCGTCGACGAAACGCGCGGCGCGGGCGCCCATACGCTGCAGTGGAACCGCCGGGACGACGCCGGGCGGCGCGTGAATGCAGGCGTCTACTTCGTGCGGCTCGAAACGCCCGGCACGCAGGTTTCGCGCAAAGTGATCGTCGTGGAATAACAGTTTCTCGAGTGCGGTTTCTCGAGTGCAGCTTCTCGAGTGCAGCTTCTCGAGTGCGGAGGCCGGCCGGCGTGTGGGAGTGCCGGTCGCGCCCACGCACTGCCCTCCATCACAGGCAAGGAAGATCAGCCGGGGTTCGCCCCGGCTTTCTTCTGTTTACGAAACACGCTCAGCAGCGCGACCAGGCCCGCACGGAACGGCGGCGTCACGTTCTTCTCGATCAACAGGAAGATTCCGTACGACAGAGCAAGCGCCAGCACGGTCGTGATCGCGATCGCCCCCTTCGGCCCGAGCCCGGGCTCCATCGCGTGCATCAGAATCTTCCCCGCCTTGTTGTGAATGAGGTAGAGCGGGTACGTGATTCCGCCGAGCAGCGCCCACATGGGGCTCGGCTTCATCCGTACGCGCTTCGTCGCCACGAGATAGAACGCCGCGTAAAAGAGCCCGATGACGAAGACGGAGGCGCCGCGGTCGAACACGGTCGGGTTCGCGATGAAGTCGGCTGTGGAGTCGTAAGTGTCGATCGACGCGAGCACGAGCGAGACGAGCAGCATGACGCGATAGAAGACGGACGTCCCCTCCCGCCGGATCATCGCGAACGAAATGCCCGCAATGAAGAACGGCGAGTACCACGGATCGATTACGGCGGGCAGGAAAAACGGCTGGCTGAATACCATGTAACTGATCGTAAGCGCCGTCCAGATCGCGAGCCAGACCCGCACGCGCTGCAGCACGCCCGTCCAGAGCAGCACCAGAATGCATAAATAGAACTGAAGCTCGACGGCCAGCGTCCAGTACACGATGTCCACGTCCTCGAAGCCGAGAAAGCTCTGCAGCATCGAGAGATTGACGAGGTAGGTCGCGGGGCTGACGGTCGCGATCTCGCCGACGCCCGAAAGCAGCGCATACCCGGCGGTGATCGTCATGCAAAGCCAGTACGTCGGATAGAGCCGCACGATGCGCCCGATCGCGAAGCTCCGCGCCGAGCGCCCCGAAGCCGACATGAAGATCACGAAGCCGCTGATCAGGAAGAAGAGCGGGAGACAGACGAAGGCGTACTGGAAGACGCGAAAGAGGCCGTCGATTACGACCGAGCCGCGCGGGAAGTCGAGCGAATACCAGGCCAGGTAGTGGTGGAGCAATACGCTCAGCGTGGAAAGGAATCGCAGAATGTCGAGTTCGACGATGCGCAGCGTTGCACTCCCGTGGATAACGTGACTCGCCCGGTTCGCGCGCCATTGTAGCATTCGCGACAGGCCGTTTCCGCACGCTTTCGGGCGCTTTCGGGCGCGGCGGGCGCCGTGTGCTATTCTCATGCCCGCGCCCCGCCCCCCGGGCGGCGCGCCCCCCGATCACCCTCGAAAGGAGACCGTATGGGACCTCTGATGCAGGCGCAGGCGCAACACATGGGCACCACGAACTACATCGTGAACCTGATTGCTGCGGGTATGAAGGAAGAGGACGCGCGGAAGCGTGCGCGCGGCACGGAAGGCGCGTCCGTGGCGTGGGCGCTCGGCCACCTCGTCAACTACCGCTACTACATGATGTCGCTGCTGGGCGCCGAGGAGCAGAGCCCGCTTGCCGAGATCATTACCGACACGGCCACCGACGGCGCGGAATATCCCGCCATGGACGTGCTGCTCGCGGCATGGAACGAAGCCGCGGGAAAAGTGGAGAAAGCGATCGCGGACGTGACCGACGAATACCTGCTCGCGAAGCCGGGCGAGGGTCCGCACGGGGAACAGACGCGTCTCGGCACGCTCGCGTTCTATGTGTGGCACGAGGCGTATCACGTCGGTCAGATCGGGACGCTCCGCAAGGCCATGGGCTACACCGCCACGGCGGACATGGCGATCGCGTCGAGCAGGAAGGCGAAGACAGAGTAGAAACGGCCGGTGCGCGCGCCACACTGAGCGCAGGCGCTGCTCAGGCGCGGCACGACACTGAGCGTTACTCGGGCGCGGACACGCTTATCGGGGCGCGAGCAGTCCGTGCGCGCTCAACGTGTCGAAGATCGCGCGCGCCGCGATCCGGTTCCCGTCGGGATTCCAGTGCGGGTCGTGGGGGAAGCAGGTCGGGAAGACGTCGGTCGTTTCGAACGGCGCGAGAAGCGAATAGACGCCGTACCCCGCCTCCCCTTTCACGCGTTCGAAGTAGCGGAACGGCTCGAGCGCGTACGGCCCGAGCGTTTCGTAATCACCCGCCTCCCAGTTGTTCGGCACTTCACGATCGCTGTACTGATACGAACGCGGAAAAACGAACACGGCAAAGCGCGCGCCGAGTTCTTCGCGCGTGAACGTGTCGATCGAATCGATGCTCGCGCGAATCGGCTCGAGCCATGCTTCGGTCTCTTCGAGCGGCGCGTCGGTCACGAAGAAACGCGGCGCGGGAAATCCGAAGAGACGTTCGTGCGCGCCGTGCATCCACGGCATGGCCGCCATCACCTTTCGCATTCCCATGATCGTCACCGGGAGCTTCCCGATCATCGAGTAGATCCCGCGACGATCGAGCAGCCTGCGGTATTTGATGTCGTCCTGGAAATCCGT
>JABDJQ010000079.1 GCA_013002425.1 Gemmatimonadota bacterium | reverse complement strand
CTCATGCTCTGGGGCGGCGCGTTCGGCTTCACACTGCAGGTGTACTGCGACTTCTCCGCCTATTCGGACATGGCGGTGGGGATCGGCCGCGCGTTCAACATCAAGCTTCCCGAGAACTTCCGAAACCCGTATCTCGCCCGTTCGATCACCGAATTCTGGCAGCGCTGGCACATTTCCCTGTCCACATGGCTCCGCGACTATCTTTACATCCCGCTCGGCGGAAGCCGGAAAGGGCCGGGCCGCACGTACTTCAACCTGCTGATCACGATGTTTCTCGGCGGACTGTGGCACGGCGCGGCGTTGACCTATGTGGTATGGGGAGGACTGCACGGGCTGCTTCTCGCGGCGGAGCGTTTTTTCCGAATCGGGACCGACATGCACGACGAGAATCGCGGCGGCCTGATCGGCGTCGTGCGCGGCATCATGACCGTGAGCCTGCATGCCGCCGGCCTCGTGATTTTTCGGGCCGCGGATCTTCCGACGGCCTGGCACTACCTGGCGCGCATGATGACGGCCTGGGAGATTCACGGAGACGAACGCCTGGCGATCGCCTGGATCGGCGCGCTCGTTCTGCTCTGCACGGGGCAGTTCCTGATCGAGCGACACCGGATCGATCGGCCGTGCTGGATCGAGCTGCCCGCGTTCGCGCAGGGGATCGCGCTCGCCGCGATTCTTTACATGACCGCGTGGTTCCAGGCCGACAAAGTGGCGTTCATCTACTTTCAGTTCTAGAGGGATCGATTGAACAAAGCGACGAAAGCTCTGGTCTGGTGCATCGCGCTTCTCGCTGTCGGCGAAGCGTGTCTCCGCGTGATCGAAGCGTCACCGGTGCGCGCGCAGGAGGATGTCCCCCGTTTCGAAACCGACCGCCCTTACATACTCGTGCTCGGCACGTCGCGCGCCCGCCGCGGACTCTGGCCGCTGCGAGTCGAAAGGGCGTGGGCGCAGCAGACCGGACGGCGCCCGTGGAACGGGATCGTCTGGGAGAAGGCCGCCACGTATATCGGTTTTCACAAGACCTACATGCAGGAGATCCGTCCCTGGGCCGCGCGCGCCGAGCTTCCGCATTCCGTTCTGGCGGTCGAGATCTGCGGGGCGTCGATGAACGATTCGTACATGCGCGATGAAGAAGCGCGCTACGCCCGGGTCAACACGTTCCTGCCCGATCTGCGCGCGGGCGATTGGGACGGCGCCGCGCATGAGCTGCGCGTCCATGCGTTTCGATTCACGGAAGTGCGCGGCATCATCGACGACCGCTTCGGCTCGAGTGACGACCCGGACGACGAAGTGATCGAAGCGGAAGACGCGGATCCGGATGGAGACGGCGAGGGCACGGACCAGGCGCTGCTCGGCCACTACCTCCGCCGTTACCGCTGGGGCCAGGGATACAAAGGCTTCGATCCGCGGGAAGGCACGATCGACGACCTGAAATTCGAGATGATCCGCCGGCAATATACGGAGACTCTGCTGAAGGACTACGCGCGCGGCGGGATTCAGACCGAGTACCTGACGAAGCTCGTGAGCGCCGCCCGTGACGACGGCTTCCGGGTCGTGTTCTTCATACTGCCGATCACCGCGGAACACAAGGAGTTCTGGCCGGCGGGCGGCTACGAATCCTATGTGGCCGCCGGCGAGGATCTGGCCGCGGATCTCGGCGTGCCCCTCGTGAACTTCGACCGCGACTTTCCGATGGCGCCGGACGAGTTTCGGGATACGAACCATCTGAAGGTGGAAGGGGCCGAAC
>JABDJQ010000067.1 GCA_013002425.1 Gemmatimonadota bacterium | reverse complement strand
TAGTGAACTGGTTACGGAATCGCAGCATTTTAGGCCTCGTGCTCGTGCTCTCTCTCACTCTCTGGGGATGCGGCGACGACAATAATCCGTCGGATCCGGGAGACGGCGGCGGCAGCAGCGAAACCGCCCCCGATCTGCCGCCGACGGCGTCGTTTACTTTCGACGCTTCCGATGTCGCGTTCTTCGAAGCGTCGTCGAAGACCGCCACGAACCTGCACTGGTTCAACGCCGCGACCCGCGTCGCGATCGTTTGGGGCGTCGCCTCGCTTTCGGTCGCCATCCCCGCGGCGCTCTTCGCGGGTGTCATCAACGCCGATCCGCAGCCCGCCCGACAGAGCGACGGCTCGTGGATCTGGTCGCATACCACTTCGAACGGCGCGCTTCAGTCGCAGGTGATCGGGGATCCCGGCGACGGGATGGTGGAGTGGACGTTCCGGACGATCGCGAATCCGACTTCCGAGAACGCGGAAACGAGAACCTGGTTCGTCGGTACGACATCGGGCGGCGGTTCTTCGGCCACGTGGACCTTCTTCGCCGCCGACAGGGAAGGGGCGCCCGCGGTCGCGCAGATCGACTACGACGAGACCGAAACGGGCAAGACGCTGAGCTTCACGGATCTGTACGAAGAAACGGAGGGCGGCGGGACGATCGACGACGCGCTCACGTTCACGGTCGATGGTGACGCGCGCTCGATCGAATTCGTCGACGGCCAGTCGGACGACATCTGGTTCATCGAATGGAACGAGAGCACGCAGACGGGCAGCATCCAGGTGCCGGAATACAACGATGGCGAGAAGGGTTGCTGGGACGAGTTGCTCGAAGACGTCGACTGTCCGATCGCAGCGATTCAGTAGAAGAGGACGTGGGTGCCTGAGTACCCCGACATCGTCGTTTACGTAGAGCGGCTCGAGGCGCACGCCGCGGGGAAGATCCTCGAAGGCGTGCGCCTCGTTTCGCCGTTCGTGCTCCGCACGGCCGACCCGCCGATTCAGTCTGTCGTGAAGCAGAAGGTGCGGGGCTTTCGCCGCATCGGGAAACGGATCGTGTGGGAGTTCCCGGGCGGTCTCTTCCTCGTGATGCATCTCATGATCGCCGGGCGCCTGCGCTGGAAAGCAAAGGGCGTCAAGGTGCCGCGGCGTTACGGTCTCGCGGCGTTCGACTTCGAAGACGGCTCGCTGCTTTTCACGGAAGCGGGTTCGAAGAAACGCGCCTCGATGCATGTCGTGCGCGGAGAAGACGCGCTCGCGGAGCACGATCCCGGCGGGCTCGAAGTGCTCGACGCGTCGCTCGAGGAGTTCCGCGAGCGGCTCACGCTTCGTAATCACACCGTGAAGCGGGCGCTGACCGACCCGCGGCTCTTCAGCGGCATCGGGAACGCGTACTCGGACGAGATCCTGCACCGCGCGCGGCTCACGCCGCTCAAATGGACGACGCGATTGACGGACGACGAGACCGCGCGCCTCTACGACGCGATTCGGGAGACGCTGCTCGCGTGGGCGGACGATCTGCGCCGCGAAGTGGGCGACGGCTTCCCGGACAAGGTGACGGCGTTCCGGAAGGGAATGGCCGTGCATGGCCGCTACGGCGAACCGTGTCCCGTCTGCGAAACGAAAGTGCAGCGCATCAAGTACGCGTCGAACGAGTGCAATTACTGCCCCCGCTGCCAGACCGGGGGCAAGCTGCTCGCGGATCGTTCGCTGTCACGCCTGCTGAAGGGCGACTGGCCGAAGACGATCGAAGAACTCGAAGAGGGCCGGTTTCCTTCATGAATGATTCAAGTGCGAACTACGAGAAATCGATCCACCAGCTCGCCGCGACTCGAATTTCCGCGGCCGTTCCTTCCTCGCTGATCGGAAGGGCGACTTCGGCCGACGAGCCGTCTTCGAACGTGAGTGTGGCCTTCGCCGTCTCCCACTGGATGAAGTCGAGGCGCAGGCCGACGTCGAGCGCGAAAAGATCGGAGAAGAAGTAGTAGAATCCGCCGCCCCCGATCAGTCCGCCGCCGGTCGTCTCGAAGTCGAACGCGCCCTCGCTGGTCTTGAGCGAGAAATAGCCGACCCCGCCCATGAGGTAGGGGCGGAACGTTTCGAGGTCGCGGAAAACGCCGAGAAACTCGAGCCCGAAGTTCCCGAAGTTCACGCCGTCGCCGTCGCGCTCGGTCTCGTGCCGCGTGCCGCCGACCGAGGCGCGCATCGCGAAAACGGGGCCGAAGCCGTAGCCCGCGACGATGTTGCCCCCGGCGCCGGTCTCCTTGATGCGCGCGCCCTCTTCGCTCCCCGGATCCTCTTCCGTGCCCAGATGACTCGATCCCAGGCCGACGCCCACGAGCCATTTCTCTTCGATATCCGTGGCGAGCGCAGCCGCAGGCGGCAGCCAGGCGATCAATCCGGCAATCGACAGGAACAGGAAACTCTTTCGCATGAGGCCCCCTCGGGTAAGATGGTCGAGATCGAAACCATATGAATTTTCAATGCGACCAGAGTAAACAGTGAAATCATGATTGGGAAGAAAATCCGACAGATGCCGCGGGCGCTCGCGATCCCTGCTTCTCCTGCACTCCATGCACTCTCTGCACTCCTTGCACTCTCTGCACTTCTTGCACTCTCTCTCGCCGGCTGCGCGCGCGGGCCGGAGAAGGTCGCCGACCGGTCGCCGAACGTCGTGCTGATCGTGCTCGAGTCGCTGCGCGCCGATCATCTCGGCTGCTACGGCTACGGGCGCGCGACTTCGCCCGTTCTCGACGCTTTCGCGGAGGGCGCGATCCGTTACGCGAACGCGCACGCCGTGACGAGCTGGACGCTCCCCTCGCACGTTTCGATTCTGACCGGCGAGTATCCGGCCGTGCATGGGGTGACCGAACCCGACCACAGCCTCGCTGACGAGTTCGAGACGCTCGCGGAGCGACTGGCGGGAGGCGGAGATCCGGCCTCCGGCCGCCCGCCGCGCTACGAAACCGCGGCGTTCGTGAGCGCGCCGTTTCTGCGCCGCCCGTACAATCTGCAACAGGGCTTCGCCATCTACGACGACGAGGCCGCGTCGCCGACGAACGTCGAGGGGCATGCGGACGTAACGAACCCGGTGATCGAAGCGAAGGTCATGGACTACCTGGCGAATCGGAGCGGCGGACCCTTCTTCTTATACGTGCACCTGTGGGACATCCACTTCGACTACATTCCGCCGCCCCCGTTCGACACGATGTTCGTCGACGATTCCTGCGAGCCGTTCGCGATTACCGAGATGCCGTTCAACGACGAAATCCGGCCCGGCATGAGCCCCGCGCGCCTTCGCTATCTGATTTCGCAGTACGACGGCGAAATCCGCTGCACCGACGCGCTGGTCGGGCGCATCTTCGATCGTCTGAAAGAGCGCGGCGACTGGGATCGCACCATCGTGGCCGTGACTTCGGATCACGGCGAGGAGTTCTTCGAACACGGCGCGAAAGGGCACAAGAAGAACCTGCACGGGACGTCGCTCCGCGTGCCGCTGCTGATCAAGCCGGCCGGCGCGTTCGAGCCCCGCGTGATCGACGATCCGTTCAGCCTGGCGACGCTCGGGAGCCGGATTCTCGCCCTCGCGGGCGCTGATGTGACCCCCGGCGGTCGTTTCCCGGCGGATGACACTGCAGGCG
>JABDJQ010000032.1 GCA_013002425.1 Gemmatimonadota bacterium | reverse complement strand
CACTCTGCGATCGTGTGCGCACGATCGATCGAACGGAACGGCCGGCTTGAAGGATCGCGACCGCCATTTTCGCACGCTGGATCTGCGAGACGATCTGCTCGGCCGTTCCGTGCGCGGCGGTACCGTTGCGTTCGGCGCGCAGAGCACGCGCGTTCTGCTTACTCTTGTTTCGACCATCGTCCTCGCACGCATTCTCGCGCCGCACGATTTCGGGATCGTCGCCATGGTGACCGCATCCACGGGATTCCTGGGCATCCTGCGCGACCTCGGCCTCGCTACCGCGACCGTGCAGAGCGAAGAGATCGACCACGGCCAGGTAAGCACGCTCTTCTGGGTGAACGTGATCATGGGTGCGCTTCTCGCGGTCGTGGTCATGCTCGTTTCCCCCGCCATCGCCGCTTTCTTTCATGAGCCGCGGCTCGTCGCGATCGGCATCGCGCTCGGCGTTCTCGGTTTCATCGAATCGCTCGGCACGCAGCACGAGGGGTTGCTTCGAAGGCGTATGCGTTTCGGCGCGCTTTCGATCGCGGAAGTCACGTCGCTCGCAGTCGGAGTCGCGCTGGGTATCGTGCTCGCGATGCGTGGCCACGGCTACTGGTCCCTCGTCATCATGCGCTTCGGTACGGAGTTGACACGCGTCAGCCTGCTCTGGATCCTCTGCGACTGGAGACCGGACCGCGCGGTCCGCTTCAATAATGTAAAGTCACAACTCGCGTTCGGCGGCTATCTCACCCTCGGGCGTTTCGTGCGTTATGCGGCGCGCCATGTGGACAGACTTCTCGTGGGCCGCGCATTCGGCGCCGAGGCACTCGGGTTTTACGGGCGCGCGCGCGGCTGGCTCTTTTCGCCGACGCACCTGATTGCGGGGCCCGTGTCGCGCGTCGCCATTCCCGTGCTGAGCCGGTTGCGATCGGAGCCGGAGCGGTTTCGTGCATGGTTCGGCAAGGGACAGGAAGTTCTCGCTTCGATCGCGCTTCCGATGGCGGCATATCTGTTCGCCGACACGCACTCGGTCGTTCTCCTGATTCTCGGCGACCAGTGGCTGCCCGCAGTTCCGATATTCCGGCTTATCGCCCCCGTTGCGCTCGCGGCGGCCGTGCGCGCCGGCTTCGAATGGAGCTACGTTTCCCTCGGGCGAGCCGACAGACAGTTTCGATGGGAAGTCGTCGAAATGCTCGTCACGATCACGGCATTTCTGATCGGCATGCGCTGGGGCGTGAACGGTGTTGCGGCGGCCTGGTCGTCCGCAGCCGTCCTGCTCACGGTGCCGGGCGCACTCTACTGCTTCCACCGCTCTCCCGTTCGCGCGGCCGACCTCGCAAAAGCGCTCATTGCGCCCGTCACGAGTTCGATCGCGGCGGCGGCCGCGGTTCGCGCGTTTCTCGCGATGGTCGAAATCGACCATACGATTCCGGCGGTTGCCGTTCATGGCACGCTCTTCATGCTCGTATACGTTCTGACCTGGATCGGGT
>JABDJQ010000025.1 GCA_013002425.1 Gemmatimonadota bacterium | reverse complement strand
CTTCGCGCGCGCGGCGATCGCCCGTGTGAGCGCGGCGTCATCCGTCTGCGCGTCCGCGTAGCGAAACACGCGGCGCAGTCCGTCGCGCTGAAGCCCGTCATCGTTCTTCCAGTTCGCGGGACTGAAGCTGCGAAACCGCGCGTCGGGAGAGAGTCCCGCGAGAAGCGAGTAGAGCGTGAGCCCCGCACGAATCGTGAGCGGGCCGCGACGCTGCCCGCGATAGACGGGGATCACGAAGGGGCGAAGCCGCACGAGAGACGCCGCATGTTCCAGATGCCAGGCGCGCTCGGCGAGACTCTCGCGGACGAGTGAGAACTGCGCCGTTTCGAGATAGCGAAGCCCGCCGTGGATCAACTTGCTCGAACGGCTCGACGTCCCTTCCGCCAGATCGCCCTTTTCGACGAGAAGCACGTCGTAGCCGCGCGCCGACGCCACGAAGGCGACGCCGGCGCCGTGAATGCCGCCGCCGATGATCGCGAGATCGAAGCGGTCCTTCATGCGTGTCCGTCCCATGCGGTCAGTTCACCGCGCACCTTCTCGACCTGCATGGTTTCGAAATAGACGTCATGCCGATCGCGAAAACCGGCGACCGCGCCCGCACTCGTGATCTCGTAGAGGCACCACTTCCACGGGCCGGCTTCGAGCGCGTCTGCGCCCGGCTTCAGGATGTCGTAGAAGAGCCATTCCGGTGCGAGTGCGCGCGCGGCCGCCATGGAATCCCTCGTCTTTTCACGCAGCACGCATCCGATCGCGAACCCGGCGTCGTGAAACGGCTCCAGCACGTCGTACTGGAACGAGATCACGACAATACGCGACGTGAGGGAATCCGGCTGCTTCTCCAGCTCGGACAGAACGGCCGCCGCCACGACATCGAGCCCGAAGCGCGCAATGCTCTCCTGCTTGATCTCGAGAAACGCTTCTGCTTCGGGTTCCGCTGCGAGCCACGCGAGAAAAGCGGCCAGAGTCGGAGGGCCGGCGAGCGCCTCTCGGCCGGATGCCCCCGTTCGGGATTTGCTTCCGGCGGGCGATAGGTCACGCGAAAAGAGTTCGAATATCGACTGCCGGCGCGAAAACGTCCGCGCCAGCGATTCGTCGTGAAGCAGCACGGGCACATGGTCGGCCGTCAGCTGGATGTCGCATTCCACGAGCCGGCACCCTGCCTGAACCGCCGCCTCGAACGCGGCCGGCGTGTTCTCCGTATAGGCCGCGGCATACCCTCTGTGGGCCACCACGCGTTCCGCTGCGTTCGGCTTGCGAGACATTCTCTCCCCTCTCACGGGCTCTTGCGGCCCTTCCGGAGCTTCCGGGACTCATGGCCGGACAGCAGATGGCCGATCCCGGTAATAAGGGCTACATTATAGAAGATCGACACCGGGCTCTCCGACTTAGATGGGAACCCGCATCTTACGAGTGCTATAGTAGTGATATGAGTAATCGCCGCGTCAGTCGAATCGGATCCCGGGCACTGGCCCTGACGCTCGTGTTCGCGTTCGTGTTCTCGCAACTCTCGATCGCGAACGCCGTCTGCCTCTGCGAAACGCCCGGCGCGATGGCGTGCTGCGCGACTCTGCCGGCGCCTCAGGATAAGGGCGCCGACGACGGATGCTGCTCAGAAGACGCGGCGGGCAGCGATCTCGGCGCCCGCAGCGATTCCTTCATTCCGGTCATCGCCCCGGCCACGAGCACCTGTCGACTCGGAATCGAATCTTCGGATCTCGCGCCGGCAGCAAAGAATCAGACAGAAAACGGCGCCAAGGTCGATCTGACCGCACGGCGCAGCGCAGTCTGGCTGGATGGCGACGTGTCCGACACGATCGCTCGAAAAGCCGCAACGGAACGAGGCCCGCCAGGGCTTGCTTCCCGGCCGATTTACGAACGCATCTCTTCCTACCTGATCTAGACCTCTCTCGAAGAGGGTGCCGGCGACGGGACCAGGTCCCGCGCATCCGCGTGCCCTTACCACTCGTATTCCCATGCACCGGACCGTCTTTCACCGATCGACGACCGATGCGAATCAAAACGAGTCTCTTCGAGAGGAACAAATCATGAACACTCTGAAAGTATTGATTGCCGTTCTGTTCGTTTCAGGCGCGGCATATGCGGCAGAACCCGTCCAAACGCCCGCCATTTCCGACTTTGCCTCGTACCCGTTGACCGTCTGTGTCGTTTCCGGCGAAGCGCTCGACGCGGGCGCCGTTTCCGTGATGCACGAAGGGCGCGAGATCACGTTCTGCTGTAAGAGCTGTGTCGGCGACTTCAAGAAGGAACCGGCCGCGTTCGTCGAGAAACTCGACGCCATGATCATCGAAACGCAGCTTCCGATCTACCCGCTCGATACGTGCCCGGTAAGTGGTGAAGCTCTCGGTTCGATGGGCGACCCGATCAACCAGGTCACGGGAAACCGCCTCGTGCGCCTCTGCTGCTCGGGATGCAAGACCAAGCTGGCGGCGAATCCCGCGGCGTTCATCGCCAAGCTCGACCAGGCGGCGATCGCCGCGCAGGCCGAGTCCTATACGGCGACGGTCTGCCCGATCTCGGGTGCGGCGCTCGGGAGCATGGGCGATGCTTACGACTACGTTCATGCCGGCCGCCTCGTGCGCTTCTGCTGCGCCGGGTGCATCGACAAATTCGAAGCCGATCCGGCGGCCGCGTTCGCGACGCTCGCATCGACGAACACGGACGAAACCACAGACGCCGCGAGTGAAGGGAAATCTCCCGAGACAGGCGCGAAGAGCGCCCATGACGTTCACGAGTCGCACGATCACCGGCACTGAGCCTTGAACGACCGGGAGATGGCGACATGAACCGAACTGGTAAAACACGCGCGCGCCTGTTCACGATCTCACTCGCGCTTCTCGTTCTCGCCGGGTGCGGCACGACGGGGGAACGGCAGGCACGCCACGAATGGGAGAGGGCTTACGCGGCGCGCCCCGAAAGCGCGGACTCCGGCGGCGATGATCGCATCGCCCCGGCCGACATCACGCTGGCTTCGCTGCTGGAAGAATCGGTTCGCTCGAACCGGGCACTGCAGGCGAAACGTGAAGACTGGAAAGCGGCGCTCGACCGTGTTCCGCAAGCGCGTGCGCTGCCGGATCCGAACTTCACGTACGCGTACTTCCTCCAGTCCGTGGAAACACGTGTGGGGCCCCAGAATCAGAGGTTCGGGCTGGCCCAGAGCTTCCCGCTGTTCGGGAAACTCGGTCTCAGGGGCGAGGTGGCGGTTCATGAAGCGAACGCCGCGGCCGCCCGTTTCGAGTCCGCGCGCCTGGCGCTTCGCGAGCGCGTTACGAAGCTCTGGAACGAGCTCGTGTATCTGGAGCACGCGATCGCAATCACGGAAGAGAACGTGGCGCTTCTCGAGTCGCTGGAGGAGGTGCTGCTCAAGGAGTACGCGTCCGGCCGGCGGTCGTACGCACACGTCCTGAAGACGCAGATCGAACACGGGCGCCTGGAAGACAGGGTCCGTACGCTGCGCGATCGCCGGAATCCGCTCGTGCAGAGTCTCCGCGCCGAACTCGACCTCCCTCCTTCACATGATCTCGTCGTTCCCGCGTCTGCCGCCTACACCCTCCCGTACGAAGATGACGAAAATGTGAAGGCTCTCGACGCGAACCCGCGCATTCGCGAGCTCGAAGCCATGATCGAAAAGGCCCGAGCCGCGAGCGACCTTGCGGGGAAGAGCGCCGTTCCCGACCTCACGCTCGGAGTCGAATACATCGTGACGGACAAATCCGAAGTCGCGAGTCCGCCTGATAACGGACAGGACGCGGCGATCGCGATGGCAAGCGTCCGGCTTCCGCTCTGGCTCGGCAGGTACAAGGCCGAGAAGAACGAGGCGCGCGCCCGCATGCGCGCATCGGAAGAGCGCCTTGCCGACGAAAAGAACCGGCTGCGTGCGGAATGGGAACTGGCCCTCTTCGAATATCGCGACCACGGTCGTCGCATCGATCTGTACGACGAGGTCCTCGTTCCCCGTGCCGAGGAGATGTACGAAACGAGCACGTCTTCATTCATGACAGGGACGTCCGACTTCCTCGACCTGATCGATGCAGAACGAACCTTGCTCGAATTCGCGCTCGCAAGAGAGCGCGCGGCGGCTGACCGTGCGAATGCCGGAGCCGCACTCGAAAGACTCGCGGGCGGACAGGCATCCTCCCCGCTCGGAAAGGAAGACTCGCCATGACGCGATTCACCCGTTCATGGAAACTGCCCGCCGTATGGGGAGCCACCATCCTTGCGGCTTTGTCGATCGGCTACTTCGGCGCCTCCATGCGCTCCGGCGCGACGCACGAACACGACGCGCCGGCCCAGGGTATGGAAACGGATGCGGCCGAAGCGACGACCTGGACATGCTCGATGCACCCGCAGATTCAGATGCCGGAATCGGGCCAGTGCCCGATCTGCGGCATGGACCTCATTCCGATCGAAACATCAGCCGGCGGCGCGGATGACGGACCACGGACACTCACGCTCTCGCCGGGAGCCCGCGCGATCGCGGAAGTACAAACCGTCGCCGCCGTGCGAAGACCTGTAGCGAAAAGCCTGCGCCTGCTCGGCACCGTCGAAGTCGCCGAGCCGCGGGTTCGTGAGATCACCGCCTGGGTTCCCGGGCGCGTCGAAAAGCTGTACGTCGACTTCGAAGGCGCCTCGGTTCGCAGAGGCGACCGACTCTACGAGCTCTACAGCCCCGAGGCGTACTCCGCGCAGGAAGCGCTGATTCAAGCGGGGCGCGCCAGTGCGCGAACAGGATCGGCGTCGTCAGCGGTCGACGCGGCGCGCGAACGACTGCGCCTGTGGGGTCTGACCGACGCTCAGATCAGTTCCATCGAAAAGAGCGGAACGCCGATGACGAGCATCACGATCGTAGCCCCGGTGAGCGGCACGATTACCCATCGCGCCGTATCCGAGGGGTCCACGTTCAAAGAAGGACAGCATCTCTTTTCGATCACGGACCTTTCGCAGCTCTGGCTGCAACTCGACGCGTACGAATCCGATCTTCCGTGGCTCCGAACGGGACAGGACGTCCTGTTCGAGACAGGGGCATTCCCCGGCGAGACATTCGAAGGTTCGATCGAATTCATCGATCCGACGCTTGCCATGAAGACGCGAACCGCGAAGGTGCGCGTTGCCGTGAAGAACGAAGACGGCCGACTGAAGCCGGGGCTGTTTGCGCGCGCGACGATCCGCGCACCGTGGACCGGGGACGAAGGCGCAGGCGATCCGCTCGTGATCCCCGCGACCGCTCCGCTCGTAACGGGAAAACGCGCGGTGGTCTACGTCGAAGAGGAGCCGGGGCGCTACGCGGGCCGCGAAGTCGTGCTCGGAACGCGCGCGGGCGACATGCAGGTCGTGCGGAGCGGGCTTCGCGAAGGGGAGCGCGTCGTGACGAACGGCGCCTTCAAGATCGACAGCGCGCTCCAGATCCAGGCGAAAACGAGCATGATGAGCGCGGGAAGCACGGACCACGGCACGATTTCGGCGATCTTTCGAAAGAGCGCGGGAGGCGCCCTCGGTCACTACCTCGCAGTCAGCACCGCACTGAGCGTGGATGATCTTGGCTCGGCAAAGAAAGCGGCGACTGCTCTCGCACAGGAACTCCAAGCGATCGATCCTTCGGTTCTCGCGCGAACCGCGCGCTCCGAATGGGAGGCACTTTCGATGCAGGCCGCAAGGGCAGCCCATGCCCTGGAGGGCGCGGCCGATCTCGCCGCCGCGCGCGGCGCATTCTTACCCATGTCGAACGCGATGATCCCCATCACCGAAACGTTCCGTCCCGAATACGCGAAAACGGTCTCGATCTTCCATTGCCCGATGGCCGATCACAACAAGGGCGCCGACTGGCTGCAAACGGGGAGTCAGACCGAAAACCCGTACTTCGGATCCGCGATGTACCGCTGCGGTTCGCTGACCAAGGTCGTTCTGTCTCGAGACGCCGCGGCGAGCGAAAGTCAGGCCGCACAATGAGTACTCAGGCGAGCATTCTCGACCGCATGATCAGTTTCTTTCTTCGCCAGAAGCTCGTGGTTGCCATCCTCGTGACAGGTATCGTGGCATGGGGCACGCTCGTCGCGCCGTTCGACTGGAACTTCGGCGGCCTGCCGTTCATCGGCGACCTGCCGCGTGACCCTGTACACGTCGACGCGATTCCCGATATCGGCGAGAATCAGCAGATCGTCTTCACGACATGGGAAGGGCGCTCCCCGCAGGACGTCGAAGATCAGATCTCTTATCCGCTCACCGTTTCACTGCTCGGGATTCCGGGCGTGAAGACCGTGCGCAGTTTCTCGATGTTCGGTTTTTCGACGATCTACCTGATCTTCGAAGAAGACGTCGAGTTCTACTGGTCGCGTTCGCGCATTCTCGAAAAGCTGGCGAGTCTTCCCGCAGGGACGCTGCCTGACGGAGCGAAGCCCGCCCTCGGGCCCGATGCCACCGCGCTCGGTCAGATCTTCTGGTACACGATCGAAGGTCGTGACCCCGACGGCAAGCCGACGGGTGGCTGGGATCCGCACGAGATTCGCAGCACGCAGGACTGGCACGTTCGCTACGCGCTCGCGTCGGCGAAGGGCGTCAGCGAAGTGGCGTCCGTCGGCGGATTCGTTCAGGAGTATCAGGTCGATGTCGATCCGGAGGCGATGCGCGCATACGGCGTCACGCTCGAGCAGGTGATCGCGTCGGTCCGGATGTCGAATCTGGACGTCGGCGCCCGAACCATAGAGCGAAACGGCGTCGAGTACGCGATCCGGGGCGTCGGGTTCGTGCGGGAAGTCAGCGATCTCGAAAACTCGGTTGTGCGCGCGGAGGACGGCACGCCGGTACTCGTGAGGGACGTGGCTCACGTGCAGCTCGGCCCCGCGCTCCGCCGCGGTGTGCTCGACAAGGGAGGCGCCGAAGTCGTCGGTGGCGTCGTCGTCGTCCGCTACGGAGAGAACCCGCTCGCGACCATCGAAGCCGTGAAGGAAAAGATCGCGGAGATCGCGCCGGGACTGCCGAAGAAAACACTCGAAGACGGCACCGTCTCGCAACTCACGATCGTGCCTTTCTACGATCGCACGGAGCTCATTCACGAGACGATCGAGACGCTGGAGACGGCGCTTCGCGAAGAGATTCTCGTGACGATCCTCGTCGTGATTCTGATGGTCCTCTACCTGCGGAGTTCGCTCCTCATCGCGGCGCTCCTGCCGCTCGCGGTTCTCATGTGCTTCATCGGGATGCGCACGTTCGGCATCGACGCGAACATCGTCGCCCTGTCCGGTATCGCGATCGCGATCGGCACCATGGTCGACATGGGAATCGTAGTCTGCGAGAGCATATTGAAGCACTTCGAATCGGCCGATCCGGGCGAATCACGGCTCGCGATCGTCGAGCGCGCTTCGCGTGAAGTCGGCAGCGCGGTACTGACCGCGGTCGCCACGACCGTCGTCAGTTTTCTGCCCGTCTTTACGCTGACCGCGGCCGAGGGAAAACTCTTCCGCCCGCTCGCGTTCACGAAGACCTTCGCACTGACGGCGGCCGTACTGGTCGCGCTTTTCATCATTCCGGCCGCCGCGCACATTCTGTTTCGTAGAAGAAAGAAAGCGACCCGGGCCGCGCGGCCATACGTACCTTTGATCGTGGCGGGCATCGTGCTCGTCGTTCTGTCGATGGAATGGCTTCCGCTCGGCCCGGAAAGAGGGCTCGTCCGCAACGTCCTTTTCGTGTTCCTGATGATCGGCGGCCTTCTCGGCGCGCTGCTTCTGTACCAGAGGGCGTACTCCCGAATCCTCGGCTGGGCTCTCGCCAACAAACGGAAGTTTCTGATGATTCCGGGCGCGGTTCTGCTTCTCGGCGGCATGTCGTGGCTCGGATTCGACAGGCTCTTCCCGTGGCTGCCCGGCCCGGTTCGCACGTTCGCCCCCGTCAGCGCGGTGGCGCACGCGTTCCCGGGACTCGGGCGCGAGTTCATGCCGGCGCTCGACGAAGGTTCGTTTCTGTTCATGCCGACGACAATGCCTCACGCATCGATCGGCGAAGCGTACGACGTCTTGCGCAAGCAGGACATGTCGATTCAGTCGATTCCCGAAGTGCGGAGCGCCGTAGGAAAGCTCGGACGCGTGGAATCGCCACTCGATCCTGCCCCGGTATCGATGATCGAGACGATTATCGACTACCACGCCGAGTACCTGCACGATGATGCGGGAAGACGACTGCGATTCCGCTTCGACCGGAACGAGAACGATCTCTTCCGGACGGCGGAAGGAGATAGCGTGAACGCGCCCGACGGCGAACCGTATGTCGTGGCAGGACGGTTCGAACGCGACGAAGCCGGAGCGCTGATACCGGATCGCCGCGGTCGCCCGTTCCGCGTCTGGCGTCCCGCGCTCGACCCGGACCTGAACGACGGGCGCACCGCCTGGCCAGGCGTGCGGAGCCCCGAAGACATCTGGGACGCGATCGGGAGTGCAACGAAGATCCCCGGCACGACAGGGGCACCGAAACTGCAGCCGATCGCCGCGCGTATCGTGATGCTCCAGAGCGGAATGCGCGCCCCCCTCGGCGTCAAGATCAAAGGTCCCGATCTTCCTGCGATCGAAGCGTTCGGCCTCGAACTCGAGCGCGAACTGAAACAGGTGCCCGGCGTTCGCGCGAACACGGTGATCGCCGATCGCATCGTCGGGAAGCCGTACTACGAGATCCATATCGATCGGCAGTCGATCGCGCGCCACGGCATTCATCTCGAGAACGTGCAGAACGTGATCGAGTCGGCGATCGGCGGCAAGCCTGTCTCCCGCACGGTCGAAGGCCGCGAGCGTTACCCCGTACGCGTGCGTTACATGCGCGAGCTGCGCGACAACATCGATGACATCGAGCGCATCTTCGTATCCTCTCCCGGCGGCGCGTCGATCCCTCTTGCCGAACTGGCCGACATCCGCTACGTGCGCGGCCCGCAGGTGATCAAGAGCGAAGACACGTTCCTGCTCGGCTACGTGATCTTCGACAAGGAGGACGGCATCGCCGAAGTCGATGTGGTCGAAAACGCGCGGGACTGGCTCGACACGCGCATCGCGTCCGGTGAACTGACGGTCCCGGCCGGAATCAGCTACACGTTCGCGGGGAGTTACGAGAATCAGGTACGCGCGCAGAAGCGTCTCTCGGTCGTGCTCCCGCTCTCGCTCGCCGTGATCTTTCTGATTCTGTACTTCCAGTTCCGCTCCGCCGTAACCGCCTCGCTCGTATTCACGGGCGTCGGCATCGCGTGGGCGGGCGGCTTCCTGATGCTCTGGCTCTACGGGCAGAGCTGGTTTCTCGACTTCCCGCTGCTCGGTGTTTCGATGCGCGAACTCTTTCTCGTGCATCCCGTGAATCTGAGCGTCGCGGTCTGGGTCGGGTTTCTCGCGCTCTTCGGAATCGCGACCGACGACGGCGTCATCATCGGTACGTATCTCAGGCAGTCGTTCGAACGGCTCAAACCGAAATCGATCGCCGAGATCCGCGAAGCGACACTGGCCGCCGGCCGGCAGCGCATCCGCCCCTGTCTCATGACAGTCGGCACGACGATTCTCGCGCTGCTTCCGGTGCTCACGTCGACCGGCCGGGGCGCGGACATCATGATTCCGATGGCGATTCCGTCGTTCGGCGGCATGATCTTCGTCGTGCTGTCGACGATTCTGGTTCCGGTACTGTATTGCGCGGTCGAGGAACGGCGCGCAGGAAAATCCACGACCTAATAGAAAGGGATCGAGCATGAACGAATCGCGTTCGGTTTCTGCAGGAATGAAGTGGACCTGTCCGATGCATCCGGAAGTCGTCGCCGACCGTCCGGGCAGCTGCCCCAAGTGCGGCATGGCGCTCGAGCCGATGGGTGTTCCCGCCCCCGAACAGGAGGACGATTCCGAGCTTCGCGACATGTCGCGGCGTTTCTGGTTCGCGGCCGTGCTTACCGTACCGATCCTCGCGCTCAGCATGGGCGACATGCTCCCCGGGGAGCCCGTTTCGCGGCTCATCTCGCATCGTGTCCGCATCTGGCTCGAGCTCCTTCTCGCCACGCCCGTCTGTCTCTGGTCAGCCTGGCCGTTCTACCGCAAGGCCTGGGAATCGATCGTCAATCGCAGCCTCAACATGTTCACGCTGATCGGGATCGGCGTCGGCGTCTCGTACGGCTACAGCGTCGTCGCCGCGCTCGTTCCCGCAATCTTCCCGGCGTCGTTCCGTTCGCACGGGGGGCAGGTGGGCGTCTACTTCGAAGCAGCCGCCGTCATCACCACGCTGATCCTGCTCGGACAGGTTCTCGAACTCCGCGCCCGTTCGCAGACCGGTGCCGCGATTCGAACGTTGCTCGGCCTGGCCGCGAAAGAGGCGCGCATTGTCGACGACGACGGAAGCGAACGTGAAATCCCGATGGACGACGTCGAGCCGGGAGATCGGCTGCGTGTCCGGCCTGGTGAGAAGGTCCCGGTGGACGGAGTCGTAATCGAGGGCGCGAGTTCGGTGGACGAGTCAATGGTCACCGGGGAAGCGATACCGGTCGAGAAGGGATCCGGTGACGTGCTCATCGGCGCCACGATCAACAAGACGGGCAGTCTCCTGATGAGGGCGGAGAAAGTCGGCTCGGAAACGCTGTTGTCGCGCATCGTCGAGATGGTGGCCCACGCCCAGCGAAGCCGCGCCCCGATCCAGAAGCTCGCCGACACCATCGCAGCGTGGTTCGTGCCGGCGGTCCTGATCATCGCGGTTCTGACCTTCATCGCGTGGGCTACGTTCGGCGTCGAACCGAAGCTTGCGTATGCCCTGCTGAACGCAATCGCGGTCCTCATCATCGCCTGTCCGTGCGCGCTCGGTCTCGCGACGCCGATGTCGATCATGGTAGCGACGGGCAAGGGGGCCGGAGTCGGTGTGCTCTTTCGCAACGCCGAGGCGATCCAGGCGCTGCGCACGGTCGACACCCTCGTCGTCGACAAGACCGGTACGCTGACAGAGGGAGAGCCTGCACTCGTCAGTATCGAGCCGGCGGACGGTTTCGACGAGACCGCCCTGCTTGCGGCGGCGGCCGCGATCGAACGCGCAAGCGAGCATCCTCTCGCGGACGCCATTGTCAGGGAAACGCGTGCGAAGAAGATTTCCTTCGGCGAGCCGGCGGACTTTCAAAGCGTCACGGGCAAGGGCGTTCACGGCATGGTCGACGGGCAGGAGATCGCGATCGGTAATCAGGCGATGATGCAGGAAGCCGGCGCTTCTCCGAGCGCCGGTGATGCGACCCGTGCGGAAGATCTGCGCAAGCTCGGGCAGACCGTCATGTACGTCGCGATCGGCGGGCGCTTCGCAGGCC
>JABDJQ010000007.1 GCA_013002425.1 Gemmatimonadota bacterium | reverse complement strand
TCCTTCGTCTCCCCGGGGGCCTCCGTGCGAACCCGCTCGATCACGGCGTCCGCCTCCCCCCTCCGAAATCGTATCGTAACGGCATCGCCTGCGGCGAGGGTAGATGCGTTCGTGATGGTCGCGCCCGATTCTACGTTGCGCGCTATGGCGTAGCCACGCTCCAGCACCGCCAGCGGATCGAGCGCGGCAAGTTTCTCGTTCACGAGTTCCACGCGGCCGGCTACGCGGCCTTCCCAGTTTCTGAGCGCCTGGATCATTCTGCGCGCCTGTTCGGTCAAGAGCGCGCCGCAGCGGCTCTGCTCGGTGCGATGGGCGCGCACCATCCGCCGTGCGCTTTCGCGCAGTTCGTCCGCGGTTCGGAGTTGCAGGTTATGCAGCGCGCGCGCCATACGGTCGGTCTGATCGTCCAGTCGCTGCGCCTCGGTCAGCAGCCTCGCCCGCGGTTCCGCCAGCGCCCGGCTTTCCGCAAAACGGGCGAGCCGTTCCTTGAGAAGCTCGAGCCGTTCGCTGATCCGGCGCGCGAGACGCATCTCGGAGTGACGAAGGCTCTCGAGCACCTCCCTCTGATCGGGCACCACCATCTCGGCCGCCGCCGTCGGCGTCGCCGCGCGAAGGTCGGCCACGAAGTCCGCAATGGTGGTGTCGACTTCATGCCCGATCCCGGTCACGACCGGAATCCGCGAGTCCGCCACCGCACGCGCTACGATCTCCTCGTTGAACGCCCACAGATCTTCCAGCGAACCTCCCCCTCGACCGAGCAGGATCACGTCGGCGCCCGACAGGCGATTCGCGCGCTCGAGACCGGCGGCGATGTCGCGCGCCGCGCCGTCTCCCTGCACCCGGACCGGTATGATCTTAACGTCTAACGGAAAACGCCGGTGAAGCGCGCGCAGCATGTCGTGAACCGCCGCCCCGGACGGCGAGGTGACGAGCGCTACGACACGCGGGTAGCGCGGAATCGGTCTCTTCCGATCGGCCCGGAACAGGCCTTCTTTGTCGAGCTTTTCCTTCAGCTGGCGAAACGCGACTTCGAGATCGCCGACACCCGCGGGCTGCATGCGCGAGACGACGATCTGGTACGTCCCGCGCACGCCGTATATCGTCGGTTTCCCGAATGCGTAGACTTTCATTCCGTTTTCGGGCCGGAACTTGAGCGTACGGTTGTCGCCTGCGAAGAACGCGGCGCTGATCTGCGAGCGATCGTCCTTCAGGGAAAAATACATGTGTCCGGAGGCGTGATGGACGAAGTTCGAGATCTCGCCCTCGATCCATACGTGGGGAATGGATCGTTCGATCAGGTCTTTTACGCGCGCCGCGAGTTCGGAAACAGTCAGAATCTTCCGCTCGCCGCGCCGGGATTGACTTTGCCGGCCCTCGCCGGCGCGTCCGCCCCGGGGGGCCGGGTAGCCCATTACTCCTCCGATCCGGATGCCGCGCGCGCGGTCGCCTGCAGCAGGAGAGAAGTGGTGACCGGGCCGACGCCGCCCGGTACGGGCGTCATCCGCGACACGACGGGCAGCGCGCTCGCCGCGTGCACGTCTCCCACGAGCTTCCAGCCCTTCTTCGTGTCCGGGGCGTCGATCGCGTGCGTGCCGACATCGATCACGACCGACCCCTCGCGCAGCCATTCGCCGCGCACGAACTCCGGCTGGCCGATCGCGGCGATCAGAATCTCCGCCTGGCGAACGTAACTCGGTAGATCACGCGTACGTGAATGACAGACCGTCACCGTGCCGTTCCCGCCCGAGCGCTTCTGCAGAAGCATCGTCGCGAGCGGCGCCCCCACGACCTTGCTCCTTCCGAGAACCACGATATGACGTCCGTCCATCTCGACACCGAAGCGGTCGATGATCTCCATCACGGCAAGCGCCGTGCACGGAACGAAACGCGGGCGCCCGAGCGCGAGCAGCCCCAGGTTGTAGGGATGAATCCCCTCCACGTCCTTCTTCGGGTCGAGATTCGCGAGCAGCGCCTGTTCGTTGAAGCCTGAAGGAAGCGGCTGCTTGATCAGAATGCCGTGCACCGTCGAATCGCCCGAAAGTCTGGCGAGCGCGCGATTCAGTTCGCGCTCCCCGCCGGCCAGCGGCACCTTCTCCACGGACGACTCGATTCCGACGCGCGCGCACGCCTTGTCACGCTGCCGCATGTAAGATTCGAAGGACGCATCCTCCTCGTCGACCGCCAGCGACACGAGACGCGGCGTCACCCCGCGCGTCTTCAGGCGGTCTACCGCCGCGCCCACCTTCGCTTCGATCTCCTTCGCCAGGAGTTTCCCGTCTATGTTTTTCTGTGCGACTGACTGCATCGTTATCTTGCGTACTCCACGGAACGGGTTTCTCGAATCACGGTGACTTTGATCTGGCCCGGGTACTCGAGCTCTTTCTCGATCTTGCGCGCGATCGAGGCGGACATGTTGGACGCTTCGTCATCGGTGACGATGCCTCCCTCCACCATGATACGCACTTCCCGACCGGCCTGAATCGCGAATGATTTCTCGACGCCCTTGAACGAGTTCGCAATGTCCTCGAGCTTCTCGAGACGCTGCACGTAGGTTTCGATCGTCTCGCCGCGCGCGCCCGGCCGCGCCCCCGAAATCGCGTCCGCCGCCTGCACGATCGGCACGTAGAGCGAGATCGGCTCCACGTCGTCATGATGCGCGCGGATCGCGTTCACGATGAGCTTGTTCTCGTTGCACTTCTCGGCCACGTCGCCCCCGATCAGCGAATGCAGCCCTTCGACCTCGTGCGTGAGCGCCTTCCCGATATCGTGAAGAAGCCCCGCCCGCTTCGCGAGCGTCTCGTCGAGCCGCAGTTCGGCGGCCATGATCCCGCAGAGCCAGGCCACTTCTTTCGAGTGAGCGAGCACGTTCTGCCCGTAGGACGTGCGGTAGTGAAGCCTCCCCAGAAGCTTGACGATGCGTTCGTGAACGCCCACCGTGCCCATCTCGAGCGTCGTCCGCTCTCCGAGGTCGATGATCTTCTCGTCCATCTCCTTCGAGGCTTTCTGTACGACCTCTTCGATGCGTCCGGGATGGATGCGGCCGTCGCTGATCAGGCGGTCGAGCGAGGCGCGCGCGATCTCACGCCGCACCGGGTCGAAGCCAGAAAGCACGACGGCCCCCGGTGTGTCGTCGATGATCACGTCGATGCCGGTCGCCTGCTCGAACGCGCGGATATTGCGCCCTTCGCGTCCGATGATCCGGCCCTTCATTTCGTCGTTCGGAATCGTGATGACCGAAACGGTCGTTTCGGCCGAGTGGTCCGCGGCGCATCGCTGGATGGCAAGCGTCACGATCTTCTTCGCCTCTTTCTCCGCGGTCCGCTTCGTCTCGTCGCGAATGGCGCGGAGCTGCTTTGCCGCTTCGTGACGCGCCTCTTCCTCGAGGTTCGTCATCAGAATCGCCTTGGCTTCCGACGTCGTAAGCCCCGCGATCCGCTCCAGCTGGACATTCTGCCTGTCGATCAGGTCCGCGAGTTCTCCCTCGCGGGATCGCAGGCCCTCTTCGCGCCGCTTGAGCTCCGTCTCTTTCTGGTCGTTCTCGGCGTCTTTCTTGTCGAGCAGGTCGACCCGCCGGTTCAAACTCGCTTCTTTATCCGTTACGCGCTTCTCGAGCTTCTGGATTTCCTGTTTCTTCTGCTCGGTCTCGCGATCGAATTTCTCTTTTGCTTTGAACCACTCGTCCTTGGCTTCGAGGGTCGCTTCCTTCTTTCTGGTTTCCGCTTCCTTCTTCGCCTCGTCGATGATCTTCGAGGCCACGTTCTGCGCGGACTGCACCCGGCCGCGTCCCACGCGCACCTGAAGGAACCAGAATACCAGCGAGAGAAGGATCCCTACGCCGACGGCGATTCCGATTTGGAACAGAGTCATCCCCGTCCTCCCGGGAGGCATGCCTCCCTATTTATGAGCCGGCCGCGTCGTGATGACATGGCGTCGTCAGCGACGTTTCGCCTTTGACGGCGTTCGTCGGGACGACGTTGCGGCCAGAAAAAAACCCCGCCGGAGTCACTTACCGGAGATTCTCCGGCACGGACCCGACAGGGCAACGAAAACACATGAATGAAACGAATCGCGATTCGGCGCGGCCGGTCAGTCGCCGGCCTGTCCCTCCAGGATCAACTCCAGGGCGCCGGCACGTTCATCGACATCGCGCTGGGTCGCTTCCTTCGCCTCCAACTCCTTGTGCAGTTCGTCGGCGATGTTCATAGCGACCAGAATCGCGATCTTCGTCGAAGAAGAAATCGTGCTCCGGCTTTGCAGTTCGCGCATCTTCCCGTCGACATAACGGGCGATCTTTTCGATGTACCCGGGATCTTCGGACGCCTGTACCTGGTATTCGTTCCCGAATATCGTGACCTTTGCGCTTCCCTTGGGAGATTCCAAGACAACCTCGCAAACGTTGGATTCGTTTCAATCAGGGCGTTGCGCAATCCTTGCGCCTCTTGCGCATTCGATGCGCCGTTGCGCAATCCTTGCGCCGTTGCGCAATCCTTGCGCCGTTGCGCATGCCATGCGCCGTTGCCCCGCCCTCGAACTTCACACTCTATAAAAAAAAGAAAGAGCCCGGCTCTTTACTGCTCGATGGTTTGAATCCTGTCGAGCATCTTCACGACCTGGTCGCGAACG
Organism: Gemmatimonadota bacterium; assembly: GCA_013002425.1. Taxonomy (GTDB): domain Bacteria; phylum Orphanbacterota; class Orphanbacteria; order Orphanbacterales; family Orphanbacteraceae; genus JABDJQ01. The sequence goes on along the minus strand of JABDJQ010000007.1, from coordinate 6,128 downwards.
ATAGCCTGGCTCTTCTTGTATTGCTCGTTTTCATTGCGCAGACTCGCCGCGTGGCGGTCGGCTTCCGAAAGACGCATGACTTCCGTTTCGAGCGCCTGCAGCTTCCGCTCGAGGCGATCCCGTTCCGTCGCCCACTTGTCACGCTCGCGCTCCATGTCCAGGAGGCGGCGGCGAAGCCGGTCGATGGATCGATCGAGACGATCGAAGTTCAAGCTGCTCATGAAGTCACTCCCCTTAGCCCTTCATAGCATAGGACATCGGGCGGTGAAAAGGCCATTCTTTCCGAAACTCAAGCCTGGGCGTTCGCGGCCTCGCTCTGGGCGCCCTTCGCCACTTCCACGAGATCGGCGAAAGCCGCTTCGTCGTGGACAGCCAGGTGCGCCAGAACCTTGCGGTTCAGCTCGATCCCGGACTTGCTGAGGCCGTTCATGAAACGGCTGTAAGACATGCCGTTCAGACGGGCCGCGGCGCCGATCCGCACGATCCACAGCTGACGATACTGCTGCTTCTTGAGCTTCCGGCCGACGTACGCGTGCTGCAGGGCCTTGATGACCGACGTCGACGCCGTGCGGTACAGATTCCCGCGGCTCCCGACGAACCCCTTCGCGCGGTTCAGAACCTTGCGATGTTTTCTCGACCCCGGGGGGCCGCTCTTTGCTCTGGGCATGATGCCTCCTGATTAAACCTGAGAGTCCTCTTCTTTCGAGGACGTCGCTTTGTTCTTCTGTGATTTGGGAGCGAGCACCATGGACATGTTCCGCCCCTCCATCTTGGGAGGGAGCTCGACCACGGCATTATCTCCGATCGCCTCGACGAAATTGTCGAGGACCTTTCTTCCGAGATCGATGTGCGCAAGCTCACGACCGCGGAATATCACCGTCACTTTGACTTTATCGCGCCCCTCGAGAAACTTGAGGGCGTGGCGCAGTTTGAAATCGAAGTCATGTTTCTCGATCTTCGGGCGAAGCTTTACCTCTTTCAGTTGCGTGGTGTGCTGCTTCGCTTTCGCCTTCTTGGACCGCTTCGCCGCCTCGTACTTGAACTTGCCATAGTCCATGATACGACATACGGGAGGCCGCGAATTCGCGGCGACCTCAACGAGATCGAGCCCCTTCTCCGCGGCGAGCGCGAGGGCCTGCGGGGTGTCGACGATGCCGACCATCTCCCCGTCCTCATCGATGACACGGACCTGCGGAACGCGGATCCTGTGATTGACTCTGACTTCTGGCGCACGTTTACCTTTGATTGCTACCCCTCCTCCGGGGCAAGGACCGTCTTGCGGCTCTCGATCTCACCCCGAATTCTTTCCAGAAACTCACCGACGGGCACGACTCCCTCGTCGCCCCCCCGGCCTCGCACCGAGACCGTATCCGCTTCCACTTCGCGCTCACCGATGATGAGCATGTAGGGAAGCCGGTCCCCCCGGGCTTTGCGAATTTTGAACCCGAGTTTCTCGTCGCTGTCGTCGACGATCACGCGCACGTTCGCCGCCTTGAAACGGTCGGCGACCTCGTTCGCGTACGCCACCTGGTTTTCCGTAACCGGAAGCAGGCGGACCTGCTCCGGGGCGAGCCAGACCGGAAACGCTCCGGCGTAATGCTCGACCAGGCACGCAAAGAATCTCTCGAAGCTCCCGAGAAGCGCCCGGTGAATCATGATAGGGCGATGCTCTCCTCCGTCGGAGCCGCGGTAAGTCATCTCGAAACGGTCGGGCAGATTGAAGTCGACCTGGATGGTCGAGCACTGCCAGGCGCGTCCCAGGCTGTCCCGGATCTTGATGTCGATCTTCGGTCCGTAGAATACGCCCTCGCCCGGATCGATTTCGTAGTCGAACTCCGACGAATCGAGCGCGTCCCGGAGCGCCTGCGTCGCGCGATCCCAGTCGTCGTCGCTACCGACGGATTTCTCCGGGCGCGTCGACAAAAACACTTCGAACTCCGAAAACCCGAAGGTGCGCAGCATGTAGAGCGTGAACTCGAGCGTCGACGCGATCTCCTCGCGCAGGTTGTCCGGCGTGCAGAAGATGTGCGCGTCGTCCTGCGTGAACCCCCGCACGCGCTTCAGGCCGTGCAGTTCACCGGACTGCTCGTATCGATAGACCGTGCCGAGTTCCGCATAGCGGATCGGCAGTTCCCGATAGCTTCGAATCCGCGTCTTGTATATGTGGATATGAAACGGGCAGTTCATCGGCTTCACCCGATAATTGATGCCGTCGATTTCCATCGGCGCATACATCCGGTCGCTGTAGAACTCCGTATGCCCGCTCGTATCCCACAAATGCTCTTTCGCCAGATGCGGCGTGTAGAGCAGATCGTATCCGTTCTGCAGATGCGCGTCGTACCAGAAGCGCTCCATCTCGTTCCGGATCCGCGCGCCCCTGGGGTGCCAGAAGATCAGGCCCGAGCCGTACTTGTCATCGACCGAGAAGAGATCGAGCTCTTTCCCGAGCCGGCGATGGTCGCGCTTCTCCGCTTCGTCGAGCTGATGCAGATACTTCTTCAGATCCTTCGGCGTCTTGAAAACGACCCCGTAGATCCGCTGCAGCATCTTGTTCTTTTCGTCGCCGCGCCAGTAGGCGCCCGCGAGCGACATCAGCTTGAACGCCTTGATTTCCTTCGTCGACTTGAGATGCGGGCCCCGACAGAGATCCGTGAAGCTGCCGTTCTTGTAGAGCGACAGCGCGTCATCGGCTGGGAACGACTCGATCAACTCCACCTTGTAGTTCTGGCCGAGCTTCCTGAACAGCGCGATCGCGTCGTCCCGCGAGATCTCCTCGCGCACGAACTCCTGATCTTCGCTCGCGATCTCCTTCATGACCTCTTCGATCTTCTCGAGGTCTTCGGGCGTCAGCGTCTGCTCCATGTCGAGATCGTAGTAGAAGCCGACACCGCCGAACTTCTCTCCGAGCTTCGTGGGCGGACCGATCGCGAACTGCGCGTCTGGCCAGATCCGCTGAATCGCGGACGCCATCAGATGCGCCGTCGAATGACGGTAGATCCAGTAGGCGTCGTTTTCCGTTCCCGTTTTCGGGACTACCTGCATCGTCAACGTATCACTCCGCTCTCCGATTGACGGAAAGCTGAAAACGGCAGACCGGGGCCTCCACAGTGGAAGCCCCGTTCCGACCGATAACAGACAAAAATGGTGGGCGATACTGGACTTGAACCAGTGACCTCTTGCATGTCAAGCAAGCACTCTAACCAGCTGAGCTAATCGCCCGTCCACAAACAACCTAGCTAACGGAAGATGATCGGTCCGGCCTTGATCGTTGTCAAGACGATTCCGTCTCATCCTCCTCGGTTTCGGCCGTTTCGGGCTCGTCGCCTCCGGCGGCCGCCTCGGCGTTCGCATCAGCGATCGCGGCTGCTCCCGAGAGGTCGACCATGTCAGCCAGCGTCGTTCCACCGCCGCCGCCGCCGCCGCCGCCACCGCCGCCTTCACCGCCCGAGCGCGCCCGATACCCTTCCACTTCCTCCCGCTCTTCGCCTTCGAAGAACGCTTTCACGGAAAGGACGATCCGGCGATTCTGCGGATCGAGGCGCACGACGCGCAACTGAAGCGGAGTGTCCGGCTGGAGACCGGCGAAGTTGTTCTTCGTCATCTCCTCGGCACCTGGTTCAGCGGTACGAAGCCTTCGAGATCGTCGCCCACGTCGACCACGACACCGCGATCGACCACCTTCACGACTTTGCCGTCGATCTTGGTGCCTTCCGGCATCTGGTGCGCGAGCGTCTCCCACGGATCGTTCTGAACCTGCTTCAGGCCGAGCGAAATCCGGCGGTTCTCTTTGTCGATATTCAGAACCATCACTTCGACTTCATCGCCCTTCTTGACGACTTCGTTCGCGTGCTTGATTCGTTTCGTCCACGACATGTCCGAAATGTGCACGAGCCCGTCGATCCCCTCTTCGAGTTCGACGAAGGCGCCGAAGTTCGTGAGGTTGCGCACCGTGCCGGCGAATTTCGAGCCGACCGGGTAACGCTGATCGATGCTGAGCCACGGATCCGGTTCCGCCTGCTTCAGGCCGAGCGAGATCTTTTCGTTCTCGCGATCGACTTTCAGCACGACCGCTTCGACCTGATCGCCGACATTCACGATCTTGCTGGGATGGCGGACGTGCTTGGTCCACGACATCTCCGAAACGTGAATGAGTCCTTCGATCCCCTTTTCGAGTTCGATGAACGCGCCGTAATCCGTGATCGAAACCACGCGGCCCATGATCTTCTCGTTCACGGGATAACGCTTCTCGACGTCTTCCCACGGATAGGGAGTCATCTGCTTGAGACCGAGCGAAATCCGCTCCTTCTCGCGGTCGAACTCGAGGACCTTGACTTCGATCTCGTCCCCGATCGATACGACTTCCGACGGGTGACCGATCCGGCCCCACGACATGTCCGTAATATGGAGAAGGCCGTCGATACCGCCGAGGTCGACGAAGGCACCGAAGTCGGTGATGTTCTTGACGACGCCCTTGCGGATCTGGCCCTTCTCGAGCTCCTTGATAAGAGCTTCTTTCTTCGTAAACCGTTCTTCCTCGAGCACGACGCGACGCGAAACGACGATGTTCCTGCGGCGCTTGTTGAGCTTGATGATCTTGAACGGAAAGTCCTTCTCGATCAGTTCGTCGAGATTGGGAACCTGGCGAAGTGCGACCTGCGAACCGGGCAGAAACGCTTCCACGCCGAACAGGTCCACGACGAGACCGCCCTTGATGCGTCGAAGTACGCGACCCTGCACGACGTTGCCGTTGTCGTACGCGTCCTTGATTTCTCCCCAGACTTTGAGGAAGTCCGCGCGCTGCTTCGAGAGAACGACGAGGCCGTCCTGATTCTCGAGGCGTTCCAGATAGACGTCGATGGCTTCACCGACCTGGATGTTCACCGGCTCCTGGAATTCGTGAATGGGAATGACGCCTTCCGATTTGAAGCCTACGTCCACCATCACTTCATTCTCGCCGACCCGGAGAACGGTGCCGCTTACGATCTGGCCTTCCGCGATCTCCTTCATCGACTCTTCGTACATGTCGAGAAGTTCCTGGGCACTCTCGCGAGCGCCATCTTCCTCCTCGTCCACGTTCACGAGCCGAATTCTCGGCTCTTTCTTTGCGGGTTCGGTGGCGGTAGCCACGTCGTCGTCGAAGTCGTCTTCCTCCCTGCGGGGTCGACGTTCGAGTTTCTTATCTTCCATACTAGTAACGATGCCTCCTCGGACATTGAGATTCGCCCTCGAAAAGGGCGTTCGACGCTCACAGAGCGCGAACCCATATGATAGGCATATCGGGGATTAAATCACAAACGGAAAATCAGGTTTCCGCCTTCGCCGGGCCGTCTTCGACCGGTTCCCGATACCTTTCGGACAGTTCCCTGATCCGGGCCGTCACGGTAACCGCGAGCTCTCTGTACCGCTCCTTGCGGTCTTCTTCCGGACCGACCCGGAGCGGCGGGATCGGATCACCCACGAAGGCCGTCAGGTGCCCGCGCTTCCAGATGGAACGGCGAAGACGGTTCGTGCCACGCACATACACGGGCACGATCGGGACGCCCGCCTGAGCCGCGATCATGCCGATACCGGGGAACGGCTCCCCGACGCGACCCGATTTCGAGCGTGTCCCCTCCGGAAACAGCAGGAGCGCGCCGCCGCCACGCAGCACGCCGAGAACGTTCTGGAGCGTGCTCTTGGCGATCGCGCCCCGCCTGACCGGGATCGCGTTGTATTTCGCGATCAGCCAGCCCAGAAACCAGACCTGGAACAGCTCCCGCTTTGCCAGAAAATGCGCCTCCCGCCTGCAGGCGAGCCCCGCGATCGGCGGATCGAAGTACGAAACGTGGTTCGGAGCGATGATGACGCCCCCTTCGCGCGGGATCTTCTCCTCGCCGACAACCCGGAAACCGAACAGGATCCGGGCCGAAAGGCGCAGGAAATTCCAGCCGAACCAGTAGTGCGGTCTCATGCCCCGCGCTCCCGCGCGAGCGCCACGATCCGCGCGATCTGATCGCCGATCGAAAGCCCGGTTGTATCGATTCGAATACCGCCGTCGGGGAACACGAGAGGGGCGACTTTTCGGCCGGAATCGCGCGCGTCGCGCTCGGCGATCTCGCGCTGCACGTCCTTCACGTCGTGTTCGATGC
>JABDJQ010000814.1 GCA_013002425.1 Gemmatimonadota bacterium | reverse complement strand
CGGAACGGGGAGGCGAAGTCGTTGCCGAACCGCGCGGGACCGCGGGAAGCCGTTATGCAATCGTGCGGGATCCGGGCGGCGCCGTCTGTACGCTGCACGAGGGAAAGTAGTCCGCTCTACACCGGGTTCAGTACGAACCTGAACGATGTCCCCTTCCAGAGATTCTCTTCGCGCTCGAGGTCCGCGAGCGTCAGGGCGTGTTCGTCCAGCCAGTCTTCGGAGATATCGAGAACGACCTTCCTGCCGCCGTTTTTGATGTGCAGTTCGAGATCGGAAGGCAGTTCGGGCGAGCGGCTTCGATAGACGAGAACGGCGATGCGCAGCAGGATCGCGAGTCGAATCGCGAGATCGGCTTCCTTCTCCGTGAGTTCTTCGAAGTAGTGATCGGAAAGCTTTTTGCGATGACACCGAATGACATGGGCGAGAACACGCTGCTCGCTCGAAGCGAATCCGGCGAGATCGCTCGCGGAAACGAGGTACGCGCTGTGCTTGTGATATCCGGAGTACGAAACCGCAAGGCCGATTTCGTGCAGCTTCGCGGCCCAGCTCAAATACTGCTTCGCCGAATCCGGGTCGAGCTTCCACTTCGCGTGGGTCTGGTCCAGCAGTGAAACGGCGAGATCTTCCACGCGGCCGGCGTGTTCGGGATCGGCGCGATATTGCGTCATGAGCCGCTGAATCTCGAGGTCGCGCACGTCCTGGTGACGCATGCGCCCCATGAGATCGAAGAGTACGCCTTCCCGCAGCGCGCCGAGTGAGCGATCCATCGACTTGACGCCGAGGCTCCGAAACACCGAGGTCAGTATCGCGAGGCCGCCGGGAAGCACGGGCCGGCGGTCGGGCGCGAGGCCGGTGAGCGCGATCTTGTCGACGTGCTTAGCGTCCAGGAGGCGGGCGCGGAGTTTGTCGAGGCCGCCGGGCGTGATGAACGGGCCGTGCAGATCGTTCGCGCCGACGAGTTCGTAGATCGCGTTGTTCGTGCCGGACGTGCCGATGGCGTCGGCCCAGCCGAGCGACTTGAGCGAAGCCTTGATCGGGCGCAGCTTGAGCGCGGCGGCGACTTCGGCCTTCGCGAACGAATCCTTCGTCATCCTGCCGTGCTTGAAATACTTGCGGCTGAAATGCACGCAGCCCATGTCGAGGCTGTGCACCTGCATGACGCGCGTCCCTTCGCCGATGATGATCTCCGTGCTGCCGCCGCCGATGTCGACGATCAGATGGCGGTCGTCCGACAGACCCTGCGAGTAGCGAACGCCCTGGTAAATGAGGCGCGCTTCTTCGTGCCCCGAGATGATGTCGATCGGAACGCCGAGGATGTCGGACGCCTTCGCGATGAACTCCCACGCGTTCGAAGCGCGCCGCAGCGTGCTCGTTCCGACAGCCCGGACGCGCTGCGGATGCACCGTCCCGAGCATCTGGCTGAAGCGCGCAATACATTCGAGCCCGCGCTTCTGCGCCTTCTTCGTGAGCTGCATGTTTTCGTCGAGCCCGTCGGCGAGGCGCACGGTCTCCTTCATCTTGTCGACGACGCTGAAGGACCCCTCTTCGACGCGCGCGATGATCATGTGAAAGCTGTTGGAGCCGAGGTCGATCGCGCCGAGAACCTCACCCTGCTCGATGTTCGCGGCGACATGATCGCCCGGGAATCGATAGCGGTTCATGAGGCACCGCCGAGATCGCGAAGCGCCTTCGGCTGCACGAGCCAGAGGAGCTCGCCTCGCATACGCGGACTCCATTCGATCAGGGCGGCTCCCGCTTTCTTGAGCGTGCAGAACGGTCGGTCGAGTCCGAGCGCGGCCGCGATCAGATCGTCCATATGGGGGCGGTGGCCGGCGCAGAGCGCCGAATCGGGCATGTCGCGGGCGAGCAGTTTCAGGAAGTCACGGCCGTCGGCGAACGGAAGGAGCGTGTCGGTTTCGCGAATCTCGATCGGGGCGAGCGGCAGCGCTTCGCATGCGAGCTCCGCGGTTTCACGGGCGCGCCGATACGGACTCGCGTAGATCGCCTCGGCTTCGACACCGAGCCGGGCGAGACCGCGCGCCGCGAGACGGGTCTTCTCGATGCCGCGCGGCGTCAGCATGCGTTCGGGATCGGCAGGACAGGCGGGATCCATGCGATCGATCGCGATCCCGTGCCGAAACACACAAAGCCTCACCCCGACCCTCCTTCACGCGCGCGCATCTCGAAGATTCGAGCGCAGCGCGGGCTTCTCCCTGCGGACAATCTAGGGTTCGGCGCGGACGTTGTACAGCACAATCAATCGTCCTTCGTCAGCACGCCGCGAATCCGCCCCAGCTCGCCCAGCTTCTCGCTCGCGAGCTCGGGAAACCGCGGGTCCATCTGCGCGAGCGCGTCGCGAATCGTTTCGGCCACGGTCAGGCGCAGGAACGGTTTGTCGTCGGCCGGAATCGCATACCAGGGCGCGTGCGGCGTCGACGTCGCTCGCAGAGCTTCTTCATAAGCGTGCATGTAGTCTTTCCAGAAGCCGCGCTCGTCGAGATCCGACTTCGAAAACTTCCAGTTCTTGCGCTGGTCGTCGATCCGCGAAAGAAAACGATTCTTCTGCTCCTCGGGCGACACGTTCAGCCAGAACTTCAGGATGCGCGTCCCGTTTCGCGCGAGATGCAGTTCGTGATCGCGGATCGACTGCATCCGATTCGCCCAGAACTCGTCGCTCGGCGTCGGGTCCATCAGGCGCTGGCCCTTCAGGTACTCGGGATGCACGCGCACGACGAGCACTTCCTCGTAGTAGCTGCGATTGAAGACGCCGAATCGTCCCCGCTCGGGCAGGCGCCGCGCGGTGCGCCAGAGAAAATCGTGATCGAGCTCTTCCGAACTCGGCTGCTTGAAAGACGAAACCTGGAACGCGGCGGGATTGACGCCCGTGAAAACCGCGCGGATCGTGCTGTCTTTGCCCGCGGCGTCCATCGCCTGAAACACGAGCAGGATCGCGCGCTTGTTCTCCGCATACAGCCTGCGCTGCAGATCGTCGATTTCGCCGACGACTTTCTCGAGACGCTTCTTTCGCTTCTTCCTGCCGTTTCCGTCGTCGGGCGGCGTGGTCGGCGCCTCTGCCAGCTTCCATTTACCGTCGAACGGAACGAGATACGGATTGTCCACAAACCGAGTCATCGTGAATCGTCCCCCCTGCGCAGTTCATCCCAGGCTTCGACCGCGCGGCGCTGATGCGGAATCGTGATCGAGCCGCCGACAACGAGGCCGATCGTCAGGGATTCCATATACTCTTCGTCCGTCACGCCCTCTTCGTGGCAGCGGATCGTGTGATACTTGATGCAGTCGTCGCAGCGCAGAACGAAGGACGCCACGAGTCCCAGCAGCTCTTTCGTCTTCTTCGGGAGCGCGCCGTCGCGATACACCTGACCGTCCAGGCTGTAGAAGCGCTTCCCTTCGAGACCGTTGTACTTCTGCACGATATCGTTCAGCCGTGCGCGATCTTTCTGAAACCGATCGACGATTTTTTCAGACATCAATCTCTCCGTTGGCTTTGCCGCGGCGGCGGCTCCGAACGTAAACAAGAACCATGACGATCCAGGACACTCCCGAGATGAGAAGCCCGTTCCGAAACGAGTGCGGCCTGTACCGCATGACGACGGAATGCTCACCGGCCGGCACGACTACGCCGCGTACGACTCCGAACACAGGCAGGATCTCGCGCGGTTCGCCGTCGACAGTCGCCTCCCACCCCTCCATGTACGTGTCGGCGACGACGAGCATCTGTTCGGTCGCGGCGTTCGTCTCCACTTCGATGCGGTTGAGCCCGTCGTAAAGCACGTGAACGGAGCCGGGCGCGGCGTCCGGCGCATCGAGCGAGCCTTCGCCCACCCAGAGAACTTCGCGCGCGGGCTCGATCGGAGCAACGCGCCCCGGAACCCTGCGAAACGCGAGATTGCGCCGCATGGTCTCTTCCGTCACGCCGACCGCCACGGGGGCGAGTCGAATGCGCGGCAGGAAATCGCCCTTCTCCCATAACGTGAAGTCGTCCGTACCGCGCACCGTCCATCCCCGCCCCCCGAAGGTGTACCGGCCGGGAGTGCCCTTCATGACGAGAGCGCGCACGGCCAGCACGTCCCAGAGCGGGAGATCGAGGGCGAGCTCCGACTGCGGCGCCACGATGCGCCGGCCGGTCCAGATCCCGTGCGAAAACAGATTCTCGCCCGTGGCCCGTTCCAGCGTTTCCCCGACGAGCCGGTTCGAGAGGGCGTTGTACCCCTGCACGTCGCGAATGCGAAACGGGACGTTGGTCGAAGGAGGGAGCACGCGCGAGGTGGCGTCTTTGCTTCCCGGGTCGCGCTGAAAGCGCATCAAGCGTCCGCCGCCGGCGTCCCCTTCATCCAGAACCGAGACCAGGTTTTCGATCGACGGCGTCAGGCTGTGCGCCGCGCCCGGATCCTTCGCGCCCTGGTAGGCGAGCCCCACCAAGATCAGGTGCGACGCCCCGAGCACGAGCGGCGCGAGAGCGCGCACGACGGGTACGGGAGCGAGAAGCATCAGGCCTGTCACGATTCCGAATCCCGCCGCCCACCCGGTTCGCGTCACGATCCCCTCGACGGTTTCCGGCATCAGGCGGTCGCCGGCGCGCCGTCCTTCGAGAGGGTCCGCGTTCAATATGGCCGGCAGTTCCGCGGCATGCGAACGCACGAAGAAGAAGCCCGCGACACAGATCACGACCGCGGCAACGCCGAACGCGCGAATCCAGAACACGCGCCCGTATTCACGCAGCAGAAAGTGCGCGCCCCACGCGGCCGTCACGAACTGCGCGAGCACGATCCAGTTCGCGAGGCGATCGACACGCGCCACCGCGAACCCGGGCAGAAACCGGTGCGCCACCTGAAGCAACGGCGTCGCGAACGCGATTCCACATGTGACGAGCAGCAGAACGAGCCAGGGAAGAACGCGACCGCGATTCTCTCTTCGTATTCCGAACACGAGCCCCAGAAGGGCGAGCAGAAAGAGAGGCGTACCGGCGGAAAGCGACGAGAACGAAGTGCGATGGAAGTGCTCGTCTTCGTCTCCGAAGCGCCCGGTCCACACGTCGGACGTCTGGCTCGATCCGAAGAAGTCCGGCACGAGCAGGCGCAGCAGGTCTACCGATTGAAACGCGCCGGAAGCCACCGTTTCGTAAGAGAGATCGGCGCGCGCGGAGTGGCGCGCGAGTTCCGCCGTCGGCAGTATCTGCGCGGCCGCGATGCCGAGCGCGAGCACACACATCATCGATCCGTAGCCGACCACGCGACGCCACCGCCCGGTACTGCCTTCGCGAAGGAGCAGGTTCACAGCAAGGATCGTGAGCGTGGCATAGACCGTGTGCACGGCCGTCTGCGGCTGCCCCGCGAGAAACTCCTGGCACCAGATCAGCGCGCCGAGCAAGGCGGTCGCCGCATTCGGCCTTCGCACGAGTCGAAGCGTGACCCAGAGACACCACGGCGCCCACGCCGCGGCCGCGAAGAACGTCGGCAGCCCGAAGTTCTTGTAGAAATATTCATTGAATCCGAAAGCTACGGCCGCGATGCCGCAGACGACCGGCACGATTCCGAGCGACCGCGCGAGCACGTAGAAACCGATCGCACCGATCACGCAATGAATCCAGAGATAGAGCGGAAACTGCCGCTCGGGACTCAGCAGAAAGAGCGGCCAGTTGATCGGATAGAAGACCTGCGTCTGAATGTCGGCGAGATACGGCGTGCCGCAGAACGAGTACGGATTCCAGAGCGGGAACTCGCCGTTCTCGCGCGCGAGCGCCATGAACTGGCGGCGCGGATAGTACGAAAGCGCGAGGTCGGGCTGAAAATGCGGCCTCACGCTCTCTTTGACTTCGCTCCACGGCGTCCAGCGGGCGGGATCGGTCGTCCAGAAGATCTTCCCCTGAAAGAAGAACGGCCAGAAGTAGAGAAACGTCGTGATCAGAATCGCGGCCGGCACGACCGTGTTCATGCGGCGGGGGCTCAATGCGACCTCCCGGTGCGGGGCGCGCGGTAGGAGCTGTGAATGCGGCGGGCGCGGTGGGAGCGCACGGTGAGCGTGGCAAGAATCGCAAGGCCCGCAAGCGAGAGCGCGCCCCCCAGACGGAACGAGTTCGGTTCATACGTGAAACGCACCGTGTGTGTTCCCGCGGGCATCCTCACGGCGCGGACGAGCCCGTATGCCGCCAGCACGGGAGCGGGTTCGCCGTCGATCGTGGCTTTCCAGCCCGGATCGTACGAGTCGGCGAGCACGAGGTAGTTCTCGCGATCCGCGTCCACTTCGACCGTCACCCGATTCCATTCGTCCTCGACCACGCGGGCCCCCTGCGCGCTCCCCTCGTCCGCATCAGATGAGGGTGCGGGCGCAGCCGCAGGCGCGGGCTCGCTCAGCGCTCCCTCGCCGGCCCAGATCACTTCGACCGCGGGGTCGAAATCGCCCGCCTGCACGCGCCCGGCGAGTACCTCCGCCGTTACGCCCGCGCCCCGCGACACGAGACGCGCGCGCGGCAGGAACTCGCCGTTCTCCCACGCGAAAAAACCGTTGCGGCTCGCAAACGTCCATCCCTTCGCGCGCGGCGATTCCGCCTGCCCGGGCGGGAGATGGCTCACGATGACGCGCGTCGAAAGCGCGTCGAAGATCGGGTGCTCGATCGAACGCGACTGTTCGGGTTCGACGATGCGCCGCCCGGTCCAGAGCCCGTGCGAGAACAGGTTTTCGCCCGTAGCCCGTTCGAGCGCGTCGCCCAGTCCGCGCGGCGAAAGCGCGTTGTACCCCTGCACGTCGCGCAGCGCGAACGGCACGTTCGTCGACGGCGGAATCACGGACGAGAACGTATAGAAACCCCCGGCGTCGCGCCCGAAGCGCGCAAAGCGACCCCCGCCGGCATCGCCCGCATCCAGCTTTGCTCGGAGCTCCGTGATCGCGGGATCGTCGCGCAGAATCTCTCCTGCATCGCGCAGCCCGCGGTACGGAATGCCGGCCTGGAACAGCTGCGCCGCAGCAAGAACGAACGGCAGCGCCGCGGCGATTCTGCCCGCGGGAAGAAAGAACGCGAGCGCCGTTCCGCCCGCGAAAAGCGCCGCCGTCTGCGTGCGCGCCACGATCGCGGCCGCCTGTTCGGGCGCGAGCGAAGCGGGCGGCGGCAGCGCGCGCATGGAACCGAGATCGTACGGCATGTACGGCGCGCGGGCGCGCACCCAGAAGTACGTCGCGGCAAACAGGAGCACGACGGCGCCGCCGAACACTTTGCGCATGACGCCCGCCTTGTCCTCGCCAAGGGAGCGCGCCGCGAAAGCCGCCATCACGAACTGGCACAGGATCAGAAAGTATCCCGCCCGGTCGACGCGCGAGAAGCGAAACCCCGGAAGGTATTCGTAGGCGAGCTTCAGGAGCGGCGTGCCGAACGCGACGAGCGAGACGAGTGCGAACAGCACCGCGAACGGCAG